>JBOIBL010000083.1:0-6787 GCA_050739495.1 Gammaproteobacteria bacterium
GCATAACTTCGTTGCTGTCCGGCTCGCAATCCTCACGTACAACTGGAGTACGCTCCGGTTGCTCACCTCCCGCGCCTCGTTCTGCCTTCGCTCGCGACGCTTCGAGACGGCTTTAAAATAAAAATAGCAAGCGTAGGTCGGGCTGACGAATGAAGCCCAATGTATTAACGATCAAGTCCCGGAAATTTCTTCAAGCGACTCAGCAATTCCTTTTTCGTCTTGCACACCAGCGTGGCATGTCCCAGTTTCCGGTTCGGACGCGCGTCTTTGCCGTAGTCATGATAGTGCGCGCCGGGAATCTTCAGCACGTCTGCAAGCGGTGGCATCTCGCCGATGAAGTTCACCATCGCCGAGTAGCCGACCGGCGAGGTATCACCCAGCGGCAGGTTCAGGATGCCGCGCAGGTGATTCTCGAATTGACTGGTCACGGCACCTTCGATGGTCCAATGGCCGGAGTTGTGGACGCGCGGTGCGGTCTCATTGGCGATGAGCTTGCCTTTCCTGACGAAGAATTCGATGGTGAGAATGCCGGCATAATCGAAATGCTGCATGATGCGTTTTGCGTACTGTTGGGCTTGACTCTGCAGCTTGCGATCCGGATACGGTGCGATAGACAGACGCAGGATGCCTTCACGATGCCGGTTCTCGGACAATGGATAGAACGCCGTGTCGCCACTGCGATTACGCACGCCGATGATCGAGACTTCGCGCTCGAAGGCGATGAATTCTTCGAGGATCAGCGGCGCGCCGGCGAGCGCGTTGTAGGCACTGCCGAGTTCTGCCGGACTGCGGATGAAGCGTTGTCCACGGCCGTCGTAGCCGAGCCGGCGGGTCTTCAGGACCGCCGGATAACCAATGACATGGATCGCTTCCTCGAGTTCCGGCATCGATTCAATGGCACGGAATTTCGGTGTCGGTATTTTCAGATTCCGGAACAGGTTTTTTTCCGAAAGCCGGTCCTGGCCGGCGGCCAGCGCGACGACCGGTGGCAGGAAGGTTTTCTGTTCGGGTAACTTGCTCAGTGCCGAAACCGGCACGTTCTCTACATCGTAGGTGAGCACATCCACCTGCGCGGCAAGTTGTGCGATCTTGCCGGCGTCGGTAAATTCGCCCAGCACGATGTTGCCGACCTGCCCACCGGGCGCATCAGCACTCTTGTCGAGGAACACGAATTTCAAACCGAGCGGGTAACCGGATAGCGCCAGCATGCGGCCTAATTGCCCGGCCCCAACAATGCCGATTTTCTTTGCTATCGAATTGGTTTCAGTCGCAGATTTTTTCTGTTTCATATCGGTTTGCCCAAAAACCAAGCTCTTGCCTCGAGACGGCAATCATTGTGACGTGCAGCAGTTTGATTACTTAGATGGGTCCGGCTGCTTCAGTACGGTTTCCGTCTGGTTCTGGCGGTAGCCATCCAGTTTTTTGCGGATGTCCGGATATTTGTTGCCGAGAATGGCAGTCGCCAGCAACGCGGCGTTGACCGCGCCTGCATCGCCGATGGCGAGCGTACCGACCGGCACCCCGGCCGGCATCTGCACGATGGACAGCAGTGAATCCATGCCCTTGAGTGCCCGGGATTTGACCGGTACGCCAAGCACCGGCAATGAAGTCTTGGCGGCGACCATGCCCGGCAGGTGCGCGGCACCACCGGCGCCGGCGATGATCACTTCCAGGCCACGCTCCGCCGCAGTCGAGGCATATTCAAACAGGAGGTCAGGGGTGCGGTGCGCGGAGACCACGCGGGTCTCGTGCGGGACGCCCAGCTGTTCGAGGGTCTTGGCAGTGTGCTGGAGGGTCTCCCAGTCGGACTTGGAGCCCATTATTACGCCGACTAATACTTTCATCGCCGCATTTTACCCTCCGGAAGGCAGCAGGGCGAGTCTGGGCGGTCTCAGCCGAGACTCTGTATATAGCGAAACAGCGCCCGGGCATGCCGGGGTGGCCGGTTGTTGCGGACCTCTTCAACTGCGGCACGCATGAGCTGGCGCAGTTGCTGGCCATCCGCGGTCGGACACTGATCCATGAACTCGGTGAGTGCAATATCTCCCTCGGCGATGAGCCGATCACGCCAGCGCTCGATCTGCTGAAAGCGGGCCTTGGCGAGCCGGTCGGTATTGCGGAATTCATCCAACCGGGCGCGGATCGGTACCGGATCGACGTTGCGCATCAGCTTGCCGATGTACTGGCGCTGGCGTTTGAGGGCGCCATGACTGGTGATGCTGCGGGCGAACTCCACTGCATCGCGGAGCTTCTCCGGCAACGGCAGTGCTGCGAGCTGGTTCTCGGGCAGGGTCACCAGTTCTTCACCCAACCGCTGCAAGGCTTCGACCTCGCGTTTGAGTTGGCCCCGGCTGGGCCGAATGTCTTCTTCGAAATCCATCGGGTTACAATGCCATCTTTTCGTGCACCGGTTTGCAGGAGTTTCATGCCAACGCACCACGATGATACTACGAGCTATACCCGGGCCGATCTCGAGTCGCTGGTCGGGCGGGTCCTTCAGGAAGCGCGCAGTCAGGGCGCGAGCCAGGCGGAAGCCGGCATCAGTATCGAATCCGGACTAAATCTGAGTGTGCGCCTGGGCGAAGTGGAGACACTCGAATATCAGCGTGACCGGGGTCTCGGTATCACCGTTTATTTCGGTCAGCGCAAAGGCTCGGCCAGCACCTCGGATCTTTCCTCCGCCGCGATTGCAGAGGCAGTGCGCGCGGCCGCGAGTATCGCACGACACACCGCCGAAGATCCCTGCGCCGGCCTGGCCGATGCAGAATTGATGGCGAAAGAGCTGCCGGATCTGGATCTGTGTCACCCCTGGGCACTGGAACCGGATGCAGCCATCGCGCTCGCGCAACGCTGCGAAGCCGCCGCGCGGGAGTTCGATCCGCGCATCACCAATTCCGAAGGTGCGAGCGTCAGTTCGCATCGCGGTCTGCGCGTGTACGGTAACAGCCACGGCTTCATCGGTGCGTATGAAAGTACCAGCCACAGTTTGAGTTGTTCGGTGATCGGCAGTCAGGGCGACAGCATGCAGCGTGATTACTGGTACAGCACCGCGCGCGATGCGACTGAACTGGAATCTGCCGACGCCGTAGGCCGCCGCGCCGCAGAACGCACGGTAGCGCGCCTCGGTGCTCGCAAGCTCGGCACTCGCAAGGCGCCGATCCTGTTCGTGCCGGAGATGGCGCGAGGTTTCCTTGGTCATTTCCTCGGTGCCATGCGCGGTGGCGCGCAGTATCGGCAGGCGTCATTTCTGCTCGATGGTGTCGGTCAGCAGGTCTTTCCGGAATTCGTGCAGCTTTCCGAGCGACCGCATCTGCGCGGTGCACTCGCCAGCGTCGCCTTCGACAACGAAGGGGTCGCGACGCAGGATCGCGAGATAGTGGATCGCGGGGTAGCAAGTACCTATCTGCTCGACAGTTATTCGGCACGCAAACTGGGCCTGCAGACTACCGGCCATGCGGGCGGTGTCCGTAACCTGATCGTGAAACCCGGTGCACTCGATTACGCCGGCCTGCTTGAAGAGATGGATACCGGTCTGGTGGTTGCAGAATTGATCGGACAGGGCGTAAACGGCGTCACCGGCGATTACTCGCGCGGCGCGGCTGGCTTCTGGGTCGAGCATGGGGAAATTGTATATCCGGTCGAAGAAATCACCATCGCGGGCAATCTCAAGGACATGTACCGGAACGTGGTGGAGATCGGTAACGACGTCGATCTGCGTGGCAGCATCCGCACCGGTTCCGTGCTCGTCAGTGAGATGACCATCGCCGGTGAATAAGCGCTAAATTGCATTTTAGATTATCATTTCCTTGGAAACCCGGAATTGATCTGGATAGGCATAGAAATGGATGCCCGTTTTAACGGGAATGATGGAAACACAAGAGGTTTCGGGCTTTGGTTTTTAACTATTACCATCGTCTCAGCGCCGCCAACAAGCGTATCTATGACGCCAGCGATAAGGTGGAAAGTATCCTGTTGCCGGAACCCACCTCATTGCGACCACTGGCAGTGCAAGTTGCCGAGGCGCTGCAGACCGATCAACGCCCGCAGGTGGAAGTGATATGCAACGAGCTCGCTGCCGGCATGAATCAGCGTTTCAATATCCCACCGGTCAACATCAAGGTCCTGTCCAAGCGCCCGTCCAACGATTACGGCGAATTGCACGGTTTATACGAAGGGGTTGAGGGCCGGATCAAGGTCGCCAAGATCACGCTCTGGATGCGTACCGCTCAGCGCAAACAAATCGTCGCCTTCAGGAGTTTCCTGCGGACCTTCCTGCACGAAATGTGTCATCACCTGGATTACGAATTCCTGAAGCTGGGTGACTCGTTTCACACCGAAGGCTTTTATAAGCGTGAATCAAGTCTGTTCCATCAGCTCATGAACACACCAGACGACACTTAACGTCGCAGCGCTGCCAGCAGTTTATCGACCGGCAAAGTATTCAGTACCTGACGTGCTTCAAGCCAGCCGCGTCGCGCCTGATCAACACCGAAGCGTATTCCTTCCAGGCCTTTGCTGCTGTGCGCGTCGCTGGAGACGACCAGTTTGACGCCGGTATCGCGCGCCAGCTTGCAGTGTATATCGTCGAGATCGAGCCGTTCCGGCTGGGCATTGATTTCCAGCGCGCATCCCCGTTCCTGCGCAGCGTGCAGGAATCGCTCCATATCAATATCCATGGGTGGCCGGGTATTTATCAGACGCCCGGTTGGGTGTGCCACGATTGTCAGATAGCGGTTGTCCATGGCGCGCAGCATACGCGTCATCTGTTTGTTGCGCGGCAAATCGAGTCTGTAATGCACCGCGCCGACGACCAGATCAAGCTGTTTCAGTATCTGGTCCGGCAGATCGAGGTGTCCATCCTCGAGAATGTCTACCTCCACTGATTTCAACAGTCGGAAATCTGGCAATCGGGCATTGAGTTTGTCGATCGCCCTGAGCTGTGCCGAAAGGCGTTTCGGGTCCATGCCGTGCGCCACGTTGACGCGACGTGAGTGGTCGGTGATCGCGAGATATCCGTAACCCCGCGCCTGCGCGGCATGCGCCATCTCGAGCAACGAGTCATTGCCATCGGTTTCCGAGGTATGGTTATGCAAGTCGCCGCGGATGTCGGCAAGCGTTACCAGCTTCGGCAACTGGCCGCGTTGCGCCGCTTCGATCTCACCGCGATCTTCGCGCAATTCCGGTTCGATCCATGGCAGGCCGACAGCAGCAAATACTTCCTCTTCGGTGCGCCCGGCAATACGGGTTGTACCTTTGAACACGCCGTATTCGTTGACCTTGAGGCCGGCGCGAACCGCCAGTTTGCGTACCTCGATGTTGTGCGCCTTGGAACCGGTGAAATAAAACAGGGCGGCGCCATGACTGATGACCGGTACGACACGCAGATCGACTTGCACGCCGGAACGCAATCGTACAGTTGACCTGGTCGTGCCTTGCGAAATGATTTCAGCAACCGCATCGTATTTCACGAAGCGTTGAATTACGGGTGAGCGGGCCTGACAGGTAACCAGGATATCGAGATCGCCGACAGTGTCGCGGCGACGGCGGTAACTGCCAGCGACGTCTATCGTCTTGACACCGGGAATGCGGCGCAGATATTTCACGAGTCCCTGCGCGATCTGTTCCGCTACATCCAGTCGAAACCGTTGCGACGCAGCGGGCGACCGCTCGAGTGCGGTGGCAATCCGGGCAATGGTTTTTGCACCGAAGCCCGGGAGCGATGCCAGCTTGCCGCTGCGTACAGCACGTGTCAGATCTTCGGCACTGCGGATACCGAGTTCCCGGTACAGCAGTTTTACCCGCTTTGGCCCGAGTCCCGGCAATTGCATCAGCAGACTCAGGCTGCGCGGAGTCCTGGCTTCCACCTGTTCGAGTTGCGGCAGATGTCCGCTTCGCACAATGGTTTCGATCTTGGCCGCCAGGTCTTTGCCGATCCCGGGCAGTTCTTCCAGGTCGCGCCCCTCCGCTACCAGCTCCGCCATGCTGCGGGAGTAACCGGATATGACGCGCGCCGCGTTGCGGTAAGCGCGGATCCGGAACGGATTGGCATCCTCGATCTCGAGGAGGTCCGCGAGACGGTTGAACAGCTCCGCGATCTCGACGTTTTGAACCGGCATATCAGGACTCCCGCATCCCATCGCTCAGGGAAAGCATAGAATCGGCCGGATTGAGCTGTCTCTGATCTACGTCACCCGGCCCGCCCCGGGCTTTCCACGCGAGCCCATTTCCCGGAAAATGGCGGCCCTTGTCTTCAAGTCACCCCGGCATCGCGCCCTGTATCCAGAGGAGTTTCACACGTGGCAGGCTACACAGCCCCCCTGCGGGATATGCGTTTTGTAATCAATGAGTTGGCGAACCTGGATGCGGTTGCCGGGTTGCCGGGCTGCGAGGAAATCAGCCCGGAACTGGTGGAGACGGTCCTGGATGCAGCCGGCAGGTTTGCGGCCGATGTCCTCGCGCCGCTCAATACCGTGGGCGACAAGACCGGGGCCAAACTCCAGGGCGATGCGGTCACGACCCCGCCCGGCTTCAAGGAAGCCTACCAGCGCTTCGTCGCCGATGGCTGGAACGGACTGGCGCTGGATCCGAAATACGGCGGCCAGGGCCTGCCGCAGATCGTCTCGGCGCCGGTGATCGAGATGTGGCAGTCGGCGAACATGGCGTTCGCGCTGTGCCCGATGCTCACCGAAGGCGCGGTGGAAGCGCTGATGCTGAAAGGATCGGATGCGCTCAAGCAGACGTATCTGGCGAAGATGGTATCCGGCGAATGGACCGGCACCATGAACCT
>JBOIBL010000084.1:0-2000 GCA_050739495.1 Gammaproteobacteria bacterium
GGCTTTCGCAACCGCGGTCCTGGAGACCGGAGTCGGCGCGGAGCCGGACTGTGCCAGACCGGCACCCACAAAACACAGCGTCGCGGCAACCGCCGCCAGAGACAGCAAACGCATGAAAGAAACCCCCGTTAAATTGAAAGATGACTGGCCCCCAGCACGGCTGAGTATTGCTCTACTAGGTATCTAGTAGCAACACCCTGCGACAGCTGAATTGAGTGCAGGGCCCGGGAAACGGCGCATTCAAGGCTCGCACAGTCAGAACGAAGTGCACAGCTTGACGCACAGGCAGGGCAAAATCCGCACGATTTCGCGCGGCATGGAGCTCAACCGGGAAATTCCGGACGCTGCCGGCTAGTCGCCGACGCGCAGGATCTTGAGGCTGTTGGTCCCGCCGGTGATACCGCTGAACTCACCTTTGGTGCAGATCACCATGTCGCCATCCTGCGCCATTCCACGGCGTTTGAGTTCTTCGGCGGCGTCCCTGAGCACGTGATCGGGGTTGGTGTGCATGACATCGAACGCCACCGGATACACACCACGGTATAACGTGACCCGGCGTCGCGTGGCTTCGTGACGCGTCATGGCATAGATCGGGATACCGGACCGGATGCGCGACATCCACAGTGCAGTCGAACCGGATTCGGTAAGTGCGAGGATGGCTTTCACGTCGAGGTGATTGGCAGTGTACATCGCAGCCATGGCGATGGCCTCGTCCACCTTGTTGAAATGCTGATCCATGCGATGCCGGGAACGCTGAGTCATGCGCTGCTTCTCGGCACCTTCACATACGCGCGCCATCGCTTCCACGGTCTTGAGCGGATATTTTCCGGTCGCGGTTTCTGCCGACAACATCACCGCATCGGTACCGTCCATGACCGCATTGGCGACATCCAGCACCTCGGCGCGGGTCGGCACCGGGCTATGGATCATGGATTCCATCATCTGCGTAGCGGTGATGACCACCCGGTTCAGCTCACGGGCGCGATGGATGATGTGCTTCTGGATTCCGGGTAATTCTGCATCGCCGATCTCGACTGCAAGATCGCCGCGCGCGATCATCAAGGCATCGCATGCATCGATGATCTCGTCCAGATTCTGGATCGCCTCGGCGCGTTCGATCTTGGCGATCATACCGGCCTTGCCACCGGCGGCACGCAGCAGATCGCGGGCACGCACCATGTCCCCTGCATCGCGCGGGAAGGAGACCGCCAGATAATCCACATCGAGCTCAGCGGCCAATTCGATATCGCGAAGATCCTTGTCGGTGAGTGCCGCCGCCGACAATCCGCCACCCTGGCGGTTGATGCCTTTGTGATCGGAGAGTTCGCCGCCAATCTCCACCTTGCATTCAATCCGCGCACCCTTGACGGCTTCGACACGCAAACTGATCTCGCCATCACCCAACACCAGCATATCGCCGACTTTCACATCATTGGGCAGGGCTTTATAAGTCAATCCCACCGACTCTTCGGTCCCGGCATCATCGGCCAGACCGGCATCCAGCACAAAGCGCTGGCCATCCTTGAGCGTGATATGGCCATGACGGAATTTTTCGATACGGATCTTGGGGCCTTGCAGATCGCCGAGGATACCCACATCCCTGCCGACCGCCTCAGCTGCGTCACGCACCAGCTGGATGCGGCGCTTATGGTCAGCGCGTTCGCCGTGGGAGAAATTCAGCCGCACTACGTCCACCCCAGCCCGCACGATGTTACGCATCGTTTCCGGATTATCGGTGGCGGGGCCCAGGGTAGCGACGATCTTGGTGCGTCTTGGCATGTGTTTATGTTTGGTTGGTTAATATTTTCGGATGAACAGTGTACTCGCCTGACGTCCGTTCTGTCAGACGCAACGCAAATCCGCTGCGTTTATGCGTGCTTTCTGTGCGCATCTGCCGCTGCCGCACGCTCTTCAAGTACCGCAACTGCCGGCAGTTTCTTGCCTTCCAGGAATTCCAGGAATGCACCACCACCGGTGGATATATAGGAGATGCGATCCGC
>JBOIBL010000085.1:0-4802 GCA_050739495.1 Gammaproteobacteria bacterium
GCCCTTCTGGTTGATAATGGTATCCACCGCCACCGCAGTCTTGCCGGTCTGGCGGTCGCCGATGATCAGCTCGCGCTGGCCGCGGCCCACTGGCACCATGGCGTCGATGGCCTTGAGGCCGGTCTGCACCGGCTGGGACACGGACTTGCGCTCGATCACGCCCGGCGCCACTTTTTCGATCGGTGACGTCAGCTTGGCGTTGATCGGGCCCTTGCCGTCGATCGGCTGACCCAGGGAGTCCACCACGCGGCCCAACAGTTCCTTGCCGACCGGCACTTCCAGGATGCGGCCGGTGGTCTTCACCGTGTCGCCTTCCGAGATGTGCTTGTAATCGCCGAGGATCACCGCGCCCACGGAATCGCGTTCGAGGTTCAGTGCGAGACCGAACGTCTGTTTGGGGAATTCCAGCATTTCGCCGTATTGCGCCGCGTGCAAACCATGGATGCGCACGATGCCATCGGTGACGCTCACCACGGTGCCGACGTTGCGGGCTTCAGCTTCCGCATCGAAGTTCTCGATGCGCTGCTTGATGAGCTGGCTGATTTCCGAAGGATTGAGTTGCATGATCGGAATCCTCGAAGTCCTGTTATCCGGTTACTGAATCATGGCCGCCGCGAGGCGACCGAGTTTGTCGCGCACGGAACCGTCGATCACCAGATCGCCGGCGCGGATGATGGCGCCGCCGATCAGGGATTTGTCCGTTACGCAGTTGAGCTTCACTTTGCGGCCGAGTTTCTTGCCCAGTGCTGAGCTGATGCGCGTTTGCTCCTCGGCATCCAATTTGATGCCGGCCCGCACTTCCACTTCCACCGTGCCTTCCGCTTCCGCGCGCAAGGCCGCGTAATCCGCGGCGATCTCCGGCAGAATCTCGAGCCGGTGATATTCAGCCAACAGCTTCACGAAATTGCGCGCCTGTTGATCCAGCTTGGCACCAGCTTTCGCGGCCAGCTCGATCAACACGTCGGCGCACACCGTCGATGGCACCTGCGGATCGCCCAGCATCACCTGCACGCTGTGATCACGCGACAGTTCGGCAAGTACTGCCAGAGTCTTGCTCCAGCTTTCGAGCGCTGCGTGCTCGCTGGCAATCTCGAACGCCGCCTTGGCATAAGGACGCGCGAGGGTGATGGTCTCGGCCATTAGTCGCTCCGCACTCAGTGGATCTGAGTTGCGAGTTCGTCCAACAGTGCCTTGTGCACTTTCGGATCGATCTCGCGCTCGATGATGCGCTCGGCCGCGGCGATGGCGACCTTCGCCACTTCGGCACGCAAGGCATCCTTGGCACGATTCAGCTCCTGCTGGATCTCCGCCTTGGCCGCATCTACCTGACGCGCACGCTCAACCTGGGCTTCCTTGCGCGCTTCTTCCAGGATGCGCGAAGCCTGCTGGTTGGCAACGTCCACCACTTCCACGCCTTTGTCGCGCGCTTGGTGCAGTATCTCTATGGCCTTGGTCTGGGCATTTTCCAGATCCTTGCGGCCGCGTTCACCGGCAGCCAGGCCGTCGGCGATCTTCTGCTCGCGATCGGTCATCGCCTTGATGATATGCGGCCAGATGAATTTCATCGTCAGCCACACGAACAGGCTGAAAGCGATGATCTCCGCGATCAGAGAGGCATTGATATTCACTGTCGTTGACCTCGGAAGTTACGGGGCAACGCGATTAGTGACCGGCAGCCGCTTTTGCAGCTGCGGTGACCGCGCTCACGAACGGATTGGCGAACACGAAGTACAGCGAGAAACCGATACCGATCATGGCCACGGCGTCCAACAGACCCGCCATCAGGAACATGCGGCCGGCCAGCATGCCGGACAGCTCCGGCTGACGCGCGCAGCCTTCCAGGAACTTGCCACCCAGAATGCCGAAACCGACAGCGGTTCCCAGCGCGCCCAGACCGAACACCAGGCCTACGGCGATGGCGGTCATGCCTTGCACATTTGCGATCAAACTTACGATATCCATTGAAACTCTCCTCCGGCAGATTTTAATAACGTGAGCAAATTATCTAGTGTGAATCATGCGACTCGTGCGCCATGCTCATGTACACGACAGTCAGCATCATGAAAATGAAAGCCTGAATAGTGATGATCAACAGGTGAAATACTGTCCAGGCGAACGACAATGGCCATTGCGCCCACCACGGCAACAACGCGATCAGGATGAACAACAGTTCACCGGCATACATGTTGCCGAACAGTCGCAATGACAGCGACACCGGCTTGGCCATGTCTTCCACCAGCCGCAGCAGCACATTGACCGGGATAAACACCCAGTGGTTGAACGGATGAAACAGGATTTCCTTCAGGTAGCCTTTGGCGCCCTTTACCTTGACGCTATAGAAGATCATCAACAGAAACACACTGATCGACATCGCGAAAGTCATGTTGAGATCGTTTGTCGGGACCACCTTGAGATACACGTGCTCGGGGTTGGCGCCGCCCGCCATGCCAATCATCTGAGCGATCCGCGGCAGCACATCGACCGGCAGCATGTCCATGAAGTTCATGAGCCACACCCACGCAAAGATCGTCAGCGCCAGCGGTGCGACCAGTTTGCTGCGGCCGTGAAAGGTCTCCTTAACCTGGTTGTCCACGAAGCTCACAACCATCTCGACGAAGTTCTGCCAGCGCCCGGGCACTCCGGAGGTAGCGCGACGAGCGGCCAACCAGAAACTGAAAAAGAACAGGAAGCCGAGCCCGACCGACACCAGCAGGGTATCGACATCGAGCGACCAGAAACCATGCCCCACCGTCCAATAGGTCAGATGGTGGTGGATGTATTCATTTGGGGTCAATGCGGATTCCTGACTCATGCCACCTGTCCGAAACTGGTCCTCAGAAGGCTCACCCAATATGCTGCATAGGTGGCCATGTACGCCAATATCAGCGGCAGAAACGCCGCCTTCAACACCACGATGGCAAGCGCAAACAACGCCACCGTGAGCCCGAATTTAATCGCCTCACCCAGCCACAGGCGTGCCAGCCATGCACGCGGCCCCGCTGCCAGGCCGCCGGCGAAGACCCGCTTCGCCATGTAAAAGCTCGCTACCACGTTGATGAGGCCGCCCAGCAGGGCCGAAAAACCGGCATGCGGACCGTTCGCCAGTGCTGCTATCAAGGCCGCCAGTAACGCCACTACAAGCTGCGAACCGATGATCCACATCGCCCCGCGCCTGGCATTCTCGAAGGTGCCGGCTGTCACATGTGCCCCGGACAACAAAAAAGCCACGTCGTTACCAGCTACGGCAGCGGTGTGGCGCGTTAGACCCCAACCTGTGGAGAGCCCGCTATTCTAGCGGGCCGGGCGGGGTTGTTCAATCACTTGCGGGCGAAAAATTGTCCACAATTGGCCGAAATGTCGGCTTGCAGACACCACCTGAGGAATCAGCGAATACGGGCCAGGATACCGTCGAGTTCGTCGAGACTGGAATACTGGATCACCAGCCGGCCCTTGCCACCGCTGGCGGCTTCGACCGTGACCTTGGCACCGAGCTTCTGGGTCAGGTCGGTCTCAAGCTGGCGGATGTTGGGGTCCACCCGGCGCGGACCCTTCGGTGTGCCGACGCCATCTTCCTTGAGCAGGCGCCGCACCAGATTCTCGGTCTCACGGACCGAAAGGCCGCGGTCCGCTACCCGGCGTCCAGCACCGGTCTGGGCCAGGCCCTTGAGCGGCAGCAAGGCTCGCGCATGACCCATCTCGAGATCACCGCGCTCGACCATTTCCTTTACGTCGTCGGTGAGTTCCAGCAGCCGCAGCAGGTTGGTGACTGCGGCCCGCGAACGGCCGACGGCTTCCGAAGCCTGCTGGTGGGTCATCTCGAATTCGCTGATCAGACGTTGCAGGGCCTGGGCTTCTTCCAGCGGATTGAGGTTTTCGCGCTGGATATTCTCGATCAGGGCCATGGCGATGGCGGCCCTGTCTGGCACATCCCGCACCACGGCCGGAATCTTGTGCAGGCCGGCCATCTGGGCGGCCCGCCAGCGGCGTTCGCCGGCGATGATCTCGTAACGGCGCTCGCCGACCGGGCCGTTCCCGCCAGAGCGTCCGCTTAAGGGGCGGACGACGATCGGCTGCACCAGACCCTGGGCCTTGATGGAATCGGCCAGGTCCTGCAGGCTTTCCTGGCGCATGTTCATGCGGGGCTGGTACTTGCCCGGCTGGATCAGGTCCACGGGCAGTTCGCGCAGCTCTTCTCCTGTGTCATCGCCAGCGACCGGCGCGGCGCCGCTCAACAGTGCATCCAGGCCGCGGCCCAGTCCTTTGCGTTTTACTGCCACAGAATTGTCTCCCACGAAGAGCTGGGCATTTTAGCAGCAAGCCTCACGTTGCGACCGTCCCGGCCTGCTTCTCTTCACGGCGCAACATCTCGCCGGCCAGCGCCAGATAAGCGAGCGCGCCACGCGAGGTATTGTCGTGCTTGAGCGCGGGCAGACCGAAGCTGGGTGCTTCGGCCAGTCGCACATTGCGCGGGATCACGGTGCGATAGACCTTGTCGCCGAAGTGCATGATGAGCTGGGCCGAGACTTCATTGGAAAGGTTATTGCGTGGATCGTACATGGTGCGCAGGATGCCCTCGATCTCGAGCCGCGGATTCACGCTCTGCTTGATGCGCTCCACGGTGGCTACCAATGCAGACAGTCCCTCCAGGGCGTAATACTCGCACTGCATCGGGATCAGGACCCCGTCTGCTGCGGCCAACGCGTTCACGGTCAGCATGTTGAGCGAGGGTGGGCAGTCTATGAGTATGAAATCGAAATTCGCACGAACATCCGCCAAGGCCTCTCGCAGGCGCGCTTCGCGAC
>JBOIBL010000086.1:0-6941 GCA_050739495.1 Gammaproteobacteria bacterium
ACAGGTGCATGGTCAGCAGGGCAAACATCAGCATCTGGGCGCGTGTCATGTCCGTCGCTCGTTTCCGGTTCCGCTTTCTGGCCGCGCCCGATACCGGCGCCGCGCCACCCCCTTGATCATCATGACAGCGCCAAGCGATGATACCCCAGACCCGGCCATGGTTGTGAGCACGCAGATCCGGCCGGTATTGAAACCGGGGGACGGATCAGTCTTGCGGCGAGAACCAGACGCCCTTGCGGCTATCCGGATCACCGTTGTAATTGATGGTGATCTCCTCGTCGCGCTTGATATCCCGGATCGCGAAGAACTCGATAAGGCCGCGTTCCAGTTGCTTTACATAGCGCGCGTTCGGCCGGTAGGAATGGTTGTAAAGCGAGGCGCATCCCAATGCCAGTGCCCCGGATTTCGAATCTTCGCCCCATTTATAGTAGTAATCACACAGACTGGTAGTTTCCAAGGCCGCGATCTGCGCGGGTGGTATCACGATCACTTCCACCGCTTCGATGAGTTGCCCGGCTGCGATATCCGCACCCGCGAATACGCCTCTGCCCTTGTTGCCTGTATGACGTACGACCAACGGAATCCCCGGTTTCATCCAGCGTGCTCCGGTGTGGGAATGGAATGTGTCCAGTATCGCAAACCGGTGCTGCCGGTTTACAACACGCAACAGAAATCGGTGCAGGATCAGGCATCGAGTTCCGGATAATGGCGGAATAACCCGTCTTGGTTGAAGGGTATGCGTCTGCCGGAAACCAGATACGCGGCGATATGTGGTCGTCTCGATATCCGTTCATGCAGCGCGACCAGTTTCGGATATTCCGGTTCCAGACGTGCCATGGCGCACGGAAACGCGTAGCGCAGCCCGGTCAGCATCTGGAACAGAGAGATGTCCGCATAACTCGGGGCATCCTCGACCATGAATCCGCTGGCCGACGGATTACGTTGCAAGACCTTCTCGAAGTAGCGCATGAACTTGGGGATGCGTTGTTCCAGCAACAATGCAGTGCGTTTGCGCGCTTCCGGTTTCTGCTCTTCGTAATATAGCGCCGGCCCAAGCGGATGATGGGCATCATGTATCTCGGCGACCCAGTCCGCAATCGTCAATTGCAACTGGTGCGTCCAGAGTCGGCCCGCTTCATCCTGCGGCGCCAAACCATGTCGTGCGCCAAGGTACATCAGGATATTGGCCGTCTGCGCGATGACTAACTCGCCAGCCTTGAGTACCGGCGGTGCAAATGGCGGATACAGCGTGCCAGCGTCACCCAGCACCCGCATCAATTCGCCGACCGCTGCCTTTTCGCCATCCTGATGCTTCGCCACATCCACATACTCTGCGCCCACTTCCTCCAGCGCGAGCCGTACGAATTCCCCACGTCCCTGAATCCCGGGCCAGTAATAAAGTTCATACGTCATGTCACGCTCCGGAAATCCCAAGCAACTTCTGCGCGCAGCTGCGCAACGCCTCGCACAGTTCCACCGGTTGTCTGATCTCGAATCCGAACGGCAGCCGTGCCAACTGCCGGGCAAACCAGTCGAGGCTGTCGGTACGGCTGCGTAACAATACGCCTTCTTCGCAAGGCTCGAACAGCCCGATGCTCTCATGCAATTCCTGCATCGCGGTCTTGAGATCGGTATGTAACAGAACCTCAACAGCTGTCGCACGCGGCAACGTCGCCATGCTGAAAGTCAGATGTTTGGCGGCATCGAAATCGGTCGGACGTGAAAATCCGGCTTCCAGCATTCGGACCGATTCAATCCGGTCCAGCCGGAACGAACGCAAGCCGTTACGCAGATGGCACATCCCGCTCACATACCAGCAGCCGCTGCGATGCACCAGACCATAGGGATCGAAATCGCGCTCGGTGTCCTCGCCTTTCCAGGAGCGGTAATGCATGTGTACGCGCCGCCGTTGTTGCGCAGCACCGGTTAGACTCACCAGCGCAGCATTGTCGCCCGGTGCCGGAGAATGTGAAAGATCGAGCTTGACGGTCTCGTCTACCGCGCGCACCCGGCTCTTCAATTTCACCGGCATCACCCGCTCGAGCTTCGCCTGAGCGCTGGCGACAGCAGACGTCCCTTCCGCCAGCCCCAGACTGCGCGCCGCCAGTAACCCCACCGACAGGGCCAGCGCTTCATCGTCGGTAAACATCATCGGCGGCAGTTTGAAACCGGCGACCAGCATGTAGGCACCGTAACGGCCGCGCTCGGCCGTAATGGGGATGCCGAGTTCTTCCAGGATAGCGATGTAACGCCGCAAGGTCCGGCCGTCCACGTCGAGTCGACGTGACAGCTCGGCGCCACTTATCCGGCCATGGGATTGCAGCAGGTCCAGGACCGCCAGCACACGGGTGGTGGGATGTGACATGCCTCAAGTTTAACCCTAATCAGGGCATAAACAGCCCTATTAACCCGATACCGTGTATCCCCACGGTGCACTGGCCGATTGCAGAGGAGAGCTACAACATGCAACCAAGAACCCCCGGATTCATCGTTCCCATGAGCTTCCTGGCAACACTTCCGTTGCCGCCCGGTTGCGCATGGGCGGACGCCCTGGTCGGCCACGCGGACTCGCGCCAAACCGATACCGAACTCCCTTTCTCCACTAACGAGAACTCACTGATGCAGACCATCGAACACCTCGGCCAATTCGACGTCATCGAACTGCGGCGCTACACCACCACGGAAGGGCAGCGACAGAACTTCGCCACGTATTTCGAAAGTTTCTTCCCGGAAGCGTTCGAACAACTGGGTGCAATGGTCCTCGGTTCGTTCGGCGAACGCGGCAGCGACACGCGATTCACCTGGCTGCGTGGTTTTCACGATATCAACGCCCGCGCCATCGTGAATGCAGCTTTCTACTACGGACCACTCTGGAAAGAACATCGCAACACCGTGAACAGCATCCTGCCGGATTCGGACAACGTGTTGTTGCTGCGTCCGCTCGACGCCACTCGCCGCGTCATGTTGCTGCCGGCGGTGGATCCGGTCAATGAAAGTTCAGGTGCCCAGGGCGTGGTGGTGATGCAGATCTTCGCGATAAAGGACGGTGCCGTGGATGCGTTCGCGCAGCAGGCGGAAACCGTATTCGCGCGCTATCGCTGTGCAGGTGTCCGGGAAGCGGGCGTACTGGTAACACTGGATGTCCCCAACAACTTCCCGCAACTACCGTTCCGCACCGACGGTCCGTATCTGGTCTGGCTCGGATTACTCAAGGATGACCGTGCATTGAAAAATGAATTCGACTCGCTCGAACAAAGCAACCGGAAATTCTTTGCCGATACCGGGCTGCTGCGCAGTGAACCCGAGTTGGTTGTTATGGATCCCACCCGGCGCTCGCGTCTGCGCTGGTTCAACGACTGGCAATAACCCGGAAATCCACATGAATCATTTCACACATCTGTGGCTGTTCTTCGTGCTCGTCTTCGGCATCGTGATCCTGCCGGGGCTCGACATGGCCTATGTCATGGGCAGTGCCTTGATCGGCGGCGCGCGTGCCGGGCTCAGTGCAGTGGCCGGCATCGTCGCCGGCGCCATCTGCCATGTGACCATGGCGGTGCTTGGCATCAGCGTACTGCTGAAAGTCCTGCCCGGTGCCTTCAACGTGGTGCTGCTGGCCGGTGCACTCTATATCGCGTGGATCGGCTTCTCGGCGCTACGTAGCGATACCGTGTTCAAGACCGACACAAGCAACGCGGTTCGTTCAAACTGGAAAACCTTTCGGCGAGGCGTCGTCAGCATCATGCTGAATCCCAAGGCTTACCTGTTCACACTCGCGATCCTGCCGCAGTTCCTGCGCCCGCAGGACGGCGCGCTCTGGTTGCAGGGTGTGGTGCTGTGGATCATCATCGCGCTCACCCAGACCGGTGTATATGGATCGGTCGCGGTCGCCGCCGGCGGTCTGCGTCACTGGCTGGCGGGCAATCCCGCTGCCGGAGTCGTCATCAATCGTACCGTCGGCAGTGCCCTGATCTGCGCTGCAATCTTTACCGGCTATGAAAGTTGGAGAGCATTATGATGCGCGCCTACCCGCTCGGATTGATTGCGACACTGGCAGGCATGAGCTGTGCAATCTCTGCGCATGCGGAGCAACCCGCGAATATGCTCACCGGTTACGTGACTCTGATGAGCAACTACATCGGCCGCGGTCTGGCGCAAAGCGTAGGTAATCCGTCGGCGCAGGCGGAACTGGACTACAACCCGTCGGACGGACTTTATGCCGGTCTCGACGGTACCAGTATCAACTGGATCGATCAGGTCTATCCGGGCGACAGCGTCAGCCTGGAACTGGATGGCTATGCGGGTTATCGCAAGACCGACGGCGACTGGACCCTCAAGGGCGGTGTGTTGCGTCTGCAATTTCCAGGTCGCTACGTTCCGCAGACGCCGCCGGTGGCACGGCCGGATACCACCGAACTGTTCGGCTTCGTGGGCTGGCGGGCGTTGAGTGCAAAATTGAATTACTCGATCACCAATGCCTTCGGCACACCCGATTCACGCAGTTCCTGGTACCTGGATCTGTCGGCGACAGCACCCTTGAATGAAAGCTGGAGTCTCGGTGCCCATATCGGCCGCAAACAGTCACGCGGCCACGATCCCGTCACCGGTCTCGCAAACACGCGTACTTCCTATACGGATTACCGGCTTACTGTCACGCGCGCGTTCGCGGAACACACCAGCATTGCGCTGGCCTATACCTGGACCAATGCCAACCCTGCGCTCTATACCCTGAATGGTTACAACGTCGGCGGACGCCATCTTGCCATCACCCTGGAAAAGGATTTCTGAAGCGGAGGAAGATGGTCAGCTAAGCAGGTTTCTTGCTGACGCTCCAATGCGCGAACCAGGCAAGTATCAGCCTGAATACGAGCATCAGGTTCGGTAACCCGTCAACCGGTCACCTGCTACTACCGCTCTATCGATAAAGGCACGCGCATGACGGTCCATGCGCGTGCCTTTAACCTATGTAGCTTAATTTCCGTTTCAGTGCGCGACCGGCGGCAGATTGGTGCACTTGTAATACGCGACCTGTGCATTGTCGAACGCATTGACGTTGAAGCCCATCACACTCGAGTCGCTCGGGATAATGATGTAAGCATAATTTGCCCCTTTGGAGGGCGCTGTATCCACGGCCACCGAGGTGATTCGTTCGGTTGCGGCCGCCTTGTTCATATTGCCACTCAATCCGAAATCCTGTTTTTCCTGGCCCAGCTTGGTGCAACCGTATTCATCCTTGGGTTCGGCCTGTCCTGCCATGACCCGTTCGCCGGTTTTGGCGGTGTAATCCTTGACCGTAAGCCGGCCCATCGACTGCTCGATTGACGAGCACCCTGCCAGAATCGCCACGCTACCGAGAAAAATCGCGATTGACTTGTACATGCTGAATCTCCCCAAAAAAGGACATTACCCGCATCCGCCGTGTGCGGAAACGACCAAGCGTTCTGTAGGAGTATAGAGCAAGATAAAGACAAAGATAACCGGACTGCAATCACATGCCTGGAGCGGACTCCTGCTTGTCATTGACAGGCCTGAGTCCGGTCCGGTGGTTCGCCGCAAGAAACGTAACATAAGCAATAATGAATCCGAATAACAGCATGGCCAATAAATTCTCGAAGAACTTCGCGGCATGAAAATGAAAATCGGATGGCGGCCAGGCTGCCGATAACGGTCTGACGACGTAATTCATCACCACGAACACCACGATGCCATACAACACACCGGCGCTGATCCAGCGCCGGTTCAGCCAGGTGAGTCGTCCTGCTGCGAACACATAGATCGCAGCGATGATGAGCGACATCGCCCATTGCAGCAGCAAACCCAGTATCGCGATACCTACGCCGCCCTGAAACGCCGGCTTGCCAAGTAACCCGGATGCAATGGCATGCAGGATGATGACCGGACTGATCTGGTAGATCAGCGCGGCTGCACCGATGTCGATGGTTCCGGCGACAAATCCACCCAGCAGGATGGCGGTCCACATGGGATGACGGAGATTCATGATGTCTGGCTCCAGGCACGGTGATTCCCCGGCCGGATGACCGGGTCGATCACGATGTGGAATGTATAGGCCGCATTCCCCGGTTCCGCCACCCGGAAATGACGATTTCAGAAATATATCAACCCGGTCAGACCCTGCTCGATATGCAATGGGCCGTCCGCTATCAAAACAGATAGGGAATCAGCGCCGCGACCCGGCGGCGATAATTTGTATAGATTTCACCGAATTGTTGTGTCAGCCATTTTTCCTCGAGCAGCAGTTTGCGCCACAGCGCCGCCAGTGCAATCACGACGGCGATCACCCCGCGCCATTCATCACGCGCCAATGCTGTACCCACGAAGGCCAGCAACAAGCCGGTATAGACCGGATGACGCGCCAGACGGTACGGACCCGAGGTGATCAGTTCATGGTCCTGCTTGAGCGTCACTACCCCGCTCCAGTTACGCCCCAGATGCACACGCGCCCAGACCGTAAACAACAATCCCGCCGCGGTGATCGCGGCGCCTGCCCAGAACATCCAGGCAGCCCACGGCACTAACGCGTCGAACAGGAAATCGTGCATCCGCCACGGCCACCAGAGCAAAAACGCTGCGATGGTCAATGGCACCAGGTGCCCGGCGCGCGACAGCACAGATTCGACCCGTGTGGCCTGCTTGACGTTGGCGGCGGCGATCTTCCAATACACCAGCCATGCAACCCACATGGCCGTGAACAGATAATTATAAACGAGGTACATGTCTGAGGCTCCGTCAAATCCTTGGGATGTTGGTGATGCAGTCTGCGCCAGCAGCCGCTTGCCCAGTAGTACGGAGTGTCAAAACCTGCGTGTGACAAACGTCACACGGCTACCAGGCTGGGCGTTCAGTAAAAATGTTGAACTATGGACAGGAATCGGTAGCGCAGCGTACTACGGCTTGCTCTTTCAACCCCCTCCTTTGGAAAAGGA
>JBOIBL010000087.1:0-9215 GCA_050739495.1 Gammaproteobacteria bacterium
GGCCACGCGCTTCAGCGCGTGGCCTCCGGATCTCAGCCGACTGACCGGCGTCGTTTCACGCGCCGAGCAGGTCCTTGACACCGTCACGCTCTTCACGCAACTCGGCTTCCGTCGCCCGCATGCGTTCCTGGGAGAACGCATTGGGTTTCAGGGTTTTCACGATCTTGTACTGACCCTTGCTGCAGATCACCGGAAAGCCATAGATGATGCCTTTCTTGATCCCGTAACTGCCGTCGGACGGGACGCCCATGCTGACCCACTGGTTCTTGCTGCCCAGTGCCCAATCGCGCATGTGATCGATGGCGGCAGATGCGGCGGATGCGGCCGACGAGGCGCCGCGTGCCTTGATGATGGCGGCTCCGCGCTGCTGCACCGTGGGGATGAAGTCGTCGGTGATCCACTCACCGGTCACCAGCCTCATGGCCGGTTTGCCCTTGACGGTCGCCTGATTGATGTCCGGATACTGGGTCGAGGAATGATTGCCCCAGATCACCAGACGTTTGACGTCGTTCACGTGCATGCCGGTTTTGGCCGCCAGCTGGCTCATGGCCCGGTTGTGATCCAGCCGCATCATGGCGGTGATGTTCTTCTTGTTGAGGCGCGGCGCATTAGCCGCGGTGATCAACGCGTTGGTGTTGGCCGGGTTGCCCACCACCAGGACCTTGATGTTCTTCTTTGCGGTCTTGTTGAGAGCTTTGCCCTGGGCCGAGAAGATCTTGGCGTTCTCCAGCAACAGGTCTTTGCGCTCCATGCCCGGCCCACGCGGCTTGGCGCCGACCAGGATCGCGAAATCCGCATCCTTGAACGCGGCCTCGGCGTTGTCGGTGGCGACGATGCTTTTCACTAGCGGGAAAGCGCAATCATTCAATTCCATGACCACACCATTCAGGGCGCCGAGCGCGGGCGTGACCTCCAGCAACTGCAGGATCACCGGCTGGTTCGGTCCCAGCATGTCGCCGGCAGCGATCCGGAAGATGAGCTGGTAACCGATCTGGCCGGCAGCGCCGGTGACGGCGATGCGGACGGGTTTCTTCATGGCAGCCATGGACTACTCCGTGAGTTGACGTGGTGAAACGCGCCAGGGGGACGGGCGCGAACGTTAAGCAGAAGCGGGATTTTACCACTTGTGTGTGACACGGATCAGAACGCCCATTCTCCGTTGCCCCTTCGGCAGGATTGCGGGAATTCCAGTCCGGAACCCATATCGGCCAGATTATCGAGACAGGTCAGCAGGGGCGGACACCGGAATCTGGCGACCGTTCCGGGCATGGGGTGTTATACCCAGAATAGGGGTGTTATAGCCTTGAACACGCGCATAGCAATCCCATAGAGCCGCGTAATCCCCTGGTTGTCGCTCGATTTGGAATCGTAACTTATTGTTATCGAAAGAAAATATAGGGATTTGCAAAAATTTTGTTCAGCTCCCTTGCTTTCCTTGGATTTGGTGTTATAGTTATCTACAACACCACTACGGAAACGGCCCCCGAGCCGCAAATCAGGAGAAGGAGAGCAGTCATGATCAGTAACATGCAAAAATTGGTTCTTGCCATCGGTCTGGCAGTGAATATCGCCGGTATCGCCACGGTTGGCGTCGTGACGCACAACCGCTATGTCGCGAGCCACACTATCGAACTCAGCAAGGTGGTTGTCACCCCGGCCGATGCCGAGGGCGGCCCGTTGGCCAGTAACGAGGCCATCCATTTGCAGTTGGCTCCGGTGGTCGTCACCCCGGTCGATACCGAAGATCGCTACGCCGCCAATGAGACTCAGGGTATGGCCCAAATCTCTGCGGCGCCGGCTATCGAAGTCCTGGTGCAGGCCATGGACGCACTGTCTCCGGGGCAATATCTGGACACCAGTGCAGCGATGGGCGTGCTCAGCACGCTGGCCTTCGAGCGCATTGGCCGTTAATGTAGCGCCGAGATTTACCGCTTTAGTGCGCTAGAGCAGCGGGAGAACAGCATGGACCCGAATTGGAGCGACAACCAACCGATCTACCGGCAACTGCGCGACCGCGTGGTGGCGATGATCCTGGAGGGAACGCTCAAGGAAGGCGACCCCTTACCCTCGGTACGCTCGGTAGCAGCGGAGTATCAGATCAATCCGCTCACCGTGCTCAAGGGTTATCAGGCCCTGGTGGATGAAGCGCTGGTGGAAAAACGCCGTGGCCTCGGCATGTTCGTCAAGGAAGGAGCGAGCCGCGCGCTGATGAAGAACGAGCGCGAGGTATTCCTCAAGAGCGAATGGCCGCAGATCGTCGAACGCATTCAGCGTCTCGGCCTGGAAGCGGGCGAATTACTCAAGGCCGTGAAAAGCGGCGAAGGGAGCAAGTCATGAGTGTGCTGGTAAAAGCGCGCGGACTCGGTAAAACCTACGGCAGTCTGCGAGCGCTTGATAACGTGGATTTCGACATCGAGGAAGGCTGCATCGTCGGCCTGATCGGTCCCAACGGCGCCGGCAAGACTACCGCGCTGAAAGCCATCCTCGGTCTCACCGATTTCGAAGGCGAACTGGATGTGCTGGGTCATGACCCGCGCATTTCACGGCATCGCCTGCTGCAGGATGTGTGCTTCATCGCCGATGTGGCCGTGCTGCCGCGCTGGCTGAAAGTCTCGAATGCAATCGAGTTCGTGGAAGCAGTCCATCCGCGGTTCAGCCGCGAGCGCGCGATGCATTTCCTGGATCGCACCAAGATCCGGCACAACAGCAAGGTCGGTGAACTTTCCAAGGGCATGGTCACGCAGTTGCACCTGGCGCTGATCATGGCGATCGACGCCAAGTTGCTGGTGCTGGATGAACCGACCATCGGTCTGGATATCCTGTATCGCAAGGAATTTTACGGCACCTTGCTGAATGATTATTTCGACGGCAAGCGCACCATCATCGTCACTACCCATCAGGTGGAGGAGATCGAGAAGATCCTCACGCACCTGATGTTCATCAATAACGGCAAGCTGATACTTAACCGCTCCATGGAAGAAGTGGCGGAGGAATACACCGAGGTACTGGTGGCGCCTGATAAAGCATCCGCTGCCCAGTCGCTGAATCCGCTTTATGAGCGCGAAGTATTTGGCAAGAAACTGTATCTGTTCGAGGGCGCTGATCGCGACAGGCTCGCCGACCTGGGCGAAATACACACACCGAGCGTCGCCGACATCTTCGTGGCCAAGAGGAAAGGAGCCATGCAATGAATACCGTGCTTAAACCTTATATAGCACTCGGCAAACGGGAACTCTGGGAACATCGCTCGTTCTGGATAGTACAACTGGTCGTCGTCGGCATCTCGATCCTGCTGACCCTGTTTGCGGCC
Organism: Gammaproteobacteria bacterium; assembly: GCA_050739495.1. GTDB lineage: Bacteria > Pseudomonadota > Gammaproteobacteria > Natronospirales > REEB76 > DASSKW01. Next base: position 3,311 of record JBOIBL010000087.1, read on the forward strand.
GGTGCCCTTATCTACGGGCATTACAATGGTTATCTGGATACCATCGAATACACCTCCCGGCTCGGTGAGCACGGTGCCGAAGTGTTCCGGGCATTCATCATCGCCAGTGCGACACCCTTCAACATAGCGCTGGTGGCGCTGGTCTGCTTCTATCTGATCGATACACTGAACGCAGACCGTCGTGACCGCAGTGTTCTGTTCTGGCGCTCGTTGCCGGTCTCGGATTCTGCGACCGTGCTGTCGAAACTGTTCACCGCCATGGTCAGCGCTCCGGCAATCATGCTGGCATTGTTCATCGGCTTTCAGCTGATCAACGGCCTCATCATGGGGATCGCCAATCTGGCGATCGGAGTGAACCCGTTCGTGATGTTCCATCCATTGGCGGCGCTGCTGGCATTCCTGACACTGGCCTGGGCGCTGATCGCGCAATCCTTGTGGCTGCTGCCTTTCTACGGCTGGTTCATGCTGTGTTCGGCCTGGGCCAAACGCAACGTCTGGGGCTGGGTGATCCTGATTCCGCTCGGCATCATCATCCTGGAAGGTATTGTGCTGCGTACTTCGCGGTTCGCGGGGCTCATTGGCCACCATATCATCGGTCTGGTCGGTGTGATGGTCGGCAAACAGGGATTCGCTGTTCACGATGTGCCGGATTCGACCATGCCTTCGCATGTCGGGCATCTGATGACACTGGAATCCGTTTCCTGGTTCATGCTGCAACCGGAGATGTGGATCGGTGTGATCATCGGTGCGATCTTCGTGGCTGGCGCCATCTGGCTGCGTCGTCACCGTTTCGAGTTCTGATATCTCTTGGACCCTGAGGAGTAATGAATTGAAAATTCTGCGTAGCCTGGTCATGACCAGCGTATTGATGGCGTTATTGAGTGGCTGTGTGTTGGTGGTTCCCAATGACAGCGACGGATCGAATGGACATTGGCATCACAGTTACAGCAACAGCGACATAAGCGATCGCGATCTTGCCCAGGCTGTGCGTACCAGTCTTGAAGGAGATACTCAGACTCACGCCGCTGCCATCAGCGTGAACGCGCATGATCGCGACATCACCCTGCAAGGCACGGTAGACAATGCTGCTGTGCTGGGGCGGGCAGTAGCGCTGGCGGCCAGTACTCCAGGCGTGCAGAAGGTCATCTGTGAGCTGGTCATTCTCAAGAACGGCTTCGGTAAATAAGCCGCTTCCAGTTCAGACAGGAGATTTTCGTCATGCGCCGTATCATCATTCCGATCCTGTTACTGGCCTGCTTGCCTTTTGCGGTGCAGGCGACTGATACGAGCCACACCCTGCAAGCGGTATCTCCCACTGCGGGTGTGAACCGGATCGTGCTCGATGCTGGCGTGGGGCAGTTGAAGATAACGCCCTCCGCGGACGACAGCGTGCATGTGCAAGTCCGGCTGGAAAAAAAATCCCAGAACTTCCTGTGGTTTTTTCACTGGATGAGTCAGAGTACGGCAAAAGCAATAAGCCAGATCACCTTGCAGCAGCAGTCTCAGGGCAGCAGCATTACTTACTCGCTCAAGTATCCGGATCATCTCGACGACGGTAACGTCAAGCAGAACTGGGATGTTCAGATACCTTCCCGTCTCTTCACCAAGGTCACGATGAAGGTAGGGCAGCTCTCGGTAAACGGAATCTCAGGAGGCGTGGATGTGAACCTGAATGTCGGTGAAGTCACATTGAACACTCCGGCTGGTTCCATGAAAGCCACGGTAAACGTCGGCCAGATTCGCGCGACTTCGGGGACTTCGCAGCCAGGCAACATCGAATTGAGCACCACGATCGGCGATGCACGCCTCTATATGAAAGGCAGCACAGTCGATCGCGACAACATGCGTCACAATGGACTCGGGCGCACCATCGACGTTGCCGGCAAGGGCCCTGACAAGATGGATCTCGAACTCAACATCGGTGAAGTGACGTTGCACATCGATTCGACACAGATCGATCACAAGTAACCGTAACCATCGGCGTTTACTTGCCCCGTTCCGTGTGCCTGTATAATCCAGGTTATGGACAGCTGAATGGAGCAAGTGCATGAAACTGATCGGCTCACTCTCAAGCCCGTATGTACGCAAGGTGCGTATCGTGCTGGCGGAAAAACAGCTAGCTTACGAATGGTTGACGGAAGACGTCTGGGCTGCCGATACCACCATTCAACGCAGCAATCCGCTCGGCAAGGTTCCCTGCCTGATCCTTGAGGACGGGCGTGGACTGTATGACTCGCGCGTAATCTGTCAGTTCCTGGATCTGCAGCCGCCCGCGCATTCGCTGATCCCTGATGCCGATGCCCCGCGTACGGAAGTGCTGCGCTGGGAGGCGCTCGCCGACGGCGTGCTCGATGCAGGTGTGCTGATGCGGTTGGAACAGACCCAGCGCGAGGCCGCACAGCGCAGCGACAAATGGCTGGCGCGGCAACGCGGCAAGGTCGATCAGGGACTGGCCGTCATCGCGCACGATCTTGACGGTCGCAGCTGGTGTGTCGGCGAGCGGTTGACGCTCGCGGACATGGCGGTTGGTGCGGCATTGGGATGGTTTGAATTCCGCCTGCCGGAAATCGCCTGGCGTGCGCGATACCCGCAACTTGGCAGTTATTACAATGCGCTGATGACACGCCCGTCGTTCCAGGATACCGCTCCCGGTACCTGAATCACATCAATCTCGGAAGTTGGTAAACTGCAATGGCTGCTCGAGTTTGGCGCCACGCAGCAGCGCGATTGCCTCTTGCAAATCGTCACGTTTTTTACCGGTGATACGCACTTCGTCGCCTTGAATTGCGGCCTGTAACTTCAGCCCGCTATCTTTGATGAGCTTGACGATCTTCTTGGCCAGTTCTTTCTCGATGCCCTGTTTGACGTTTATAACCTGCTTGGCTTTATCGCCGCCGATAGCTTCGATCTTCTGGGCATCGAAGCTGGCCACGTCGATTCCGCGTTTGGCGGCTTTGGTGTAGAGAATATCCTGTACCTGCTTGACCTGGAATTCGCTGTCGCCGAACAACGTTAACAGGTTTTCTGTCCGCTCTATTTTGGCGCTGGAACCCTTGAAGTCGTAGCGGCCGGTGATTTCGCGATTCACCTGGTCGATGGTGTTGGTGAGTTCCGCGGTTTCAACTTTTGACACGGCATCGAAGGATGGCATGGGATCTCCTGGAACAAATGTGATATCGCGGTCGGCAAGGTTTGCCTACAATTCTACCGTCACCGCACCGGCGGCGCGCACTGCCTTGTCACGTGCCTCTTGGATACTTTCGGCACGTGCCAGCGCAACGCCCATACGCCGGTGGCCCTGGATTTCCGGTTTGCCAAACAGGCGCAGCATGGTATCTGGTTCCTGTAATGCTGCATCGACATTTCCATATAAAGGATGGGTAGAGGTGCCGTGCGGCAGAATCACCGCCGATGCCGACGGCCCAAACTGGCGGATCACCGGGATCGGCAAACCCAGAATGGCGCGGGCATGCAGCGCGAACTCGGACAGATCCTGCGAAATCAGCGTGACGAGTCCGGTATCGTGCGGGCGCGGCGAGACCTCGCTGAACCAGACCTGATCGCCTTTCACGAACAATTCCACACCAAATATCCCGCGCCCGCCCAGATTGTCGGTGACGGCTTTGGCGATACGCTGCGCTTCAGCCAGTGCCGCTGGTGACATCGGTTGCGGCTGCCAGGACTCCCGGTAATCGCCGTCTTCCTGGCGGTGGCCGATGGGCGTGCAGAAACTGGCGCCATCGCGGTGACGCACGGTCAGCAGGGTGATCTCGTAATCGAAATCCACGAAGCCTTCCACGATCATGCGGCCCTTGCCACTGCGGCCGCCTTCCTGTCCGTATTGCCAAGCGTGTTCGATATCCGCTGGCTTGCGGATCACGCTTTGCCCTTTGCCGGACGAACTCATGACCGGCTTCACCACACAGGGCATGCCGATCGCCGTGACCGCCGCCTGGAATTCCTCGAAACTATCGGCGAACCGGTACGGCGAGGTGCTCAACTTCAGTTGTTCGGCTGCGAGCCGGCGGATACCCTCGCGATCCATGGTGAGACGTGCAGCGCGCGCAGTCGGGATCACGGTCCAGCCTTCCTGTTCCAGTTCCAGCAGGGTCGGGGTGGCGATCGCCTCGATCTCCGGCACGATGTAATGCGGTTTTTCGAGCTCTACCAGCCGGCGGACTTCTTTACCATCCAGCATGTTGATGACGTGATGACGGTGTGCTACCTGCATCGCCGGTGCATTCGCGTAGCGATCCACGGCGATGGTTTCCACGCCGAAGCGTTGCAGTTCAATCACGACTTCCTTGCCAAGTTCGCCCGAGCCGAGCAACATCACGCGGGTGGCGTTAAGGGTAAGCGGTGTACCGATACTAATCATGTCAACTTCCAAAGTAATTGGGTTAATAGCGTAATGAAAATCAGGGATTTTGGTTTCTGGGTAGGCGGATATGGCCGAGGAACTGGAGTGTACACGTTAGTACATGGGGCGATGTAAAGGATGTACAAGTGTCGCGGGAGGCAGGATGCCGGGAGCGACCTTCCGATTCGATACATTTCGCATTACTCTCGGACATCCTGTCCTCCGTAATATAAGACCATCCTATGGTCAAAAACACCCCCAGAAATCAAAAGACCGATTTTCAAGTGCCGCGCAGCAGCCGTTCTTCACTGTATTCCAGATCTTCCGGCGTCCCCCACAACACCACCACATCGCCTTCCTTGAGTTGCGTGTCCGATGAAGGTTGTCGGCCCACCACGCCTTCACGGCGCAATGCCGTAACGACGACTCCGGTATCCTTGAGATTGAGTTCGCCGATGCGTCGATCGACAGCGAACGCCCCCTTGTCGAGCGTGACGGTATAAAGTTGCTCGCGGAATGCGTGCGATGGGTTGATCGGCAGGGCGTCCTGACCACGGAACACGCTGCGCAACAGACTGTAACGGTGACTGCGAACTTCCTGAACCTTGCGCAGGATCTTGCTCATCGGCACGCCCAGCAGATGCAGCAAGTGCGAGGCCACCATGAGGCTGGATTCCATCGTTTCGGGGATGACCTCGGTGGCGCCGGCTTCCATCAGCTTGTCAAGATCGGTGTCGTCGCGGGTGCGCACCAGCACCGGGATATCCGGACGGATCTTTTTCACATGTTCGAGTATCTTGAGCGCGGTTGGCACCTGGAAATAACTGATCACCACCGCACGCGCATGCTCCAGACCAGCAGCCTTGAGGATGTCCGGATTGGTGCCATCACCGTAGTACACCGGATCGCCGGCTTCACGTGCGCGTTTCACACGCACCGGATCCAGATCCAGTGCGACGAAGGCGAAATCGTCCTGTTCCAGGAAACGTGCCACGTTCTGACCGACGCGTCCGTAACCGACAATCAGGACGTGATCTTCGTTATGGATCTGATGTTCACCGATATCGTGTTGCAGGCGATCGCGTTCGTCAGCTTCGCTGGCGGGAAAGATGCGTGCCGCCAATACCCGGTTGGCGCGAATCAGCAATGGACTCACGATCATGCTCAGCACGATCACGGCGAGTCCGAATTCGGCGAGGGGAGCACGGATCACATGCGCGGACAATCCCAGTGCCAGCAACGCGAATCCGAATTCACCGCCCTGTGCCAGAACCAGGCCGGTACGCAGCGAGGCAGCACGATCCGCACCAAGCACATGGCTGAGTAACGTGATCAGCACGGTTTTGAATACCAGCAGCAACACGACGGCAATCAGCAACAACCACCAGTGACGCAACACGGTATGAGGATTGAGCAGCATGCCGACGGTGATGAAGAACAATCCCAGCAGGATGTCGCGGAACGGACGGATATCCGCTTCCACCTGATGGCGGAATTCGGTCTCGGCCAGCATCATGCCGGCCAGGAATGCACCCAGTGCGAGCG
>JBOIBL010000088.1:0-13258 GCA_050739495.1 Gammaproteobacteria bacterium
GCCGACCTGCGCCGGCGTTCAGAAGAAGGCCGTGATGCGTGGATACGTGCCGAAGCAGCCTCGCTGCTGGAAGCTGCCAACGAACAATTGGCGATCAATTCCAATCCTGGATTGGCCCTCAAGGCGTTGGCCGCCGCCGACGCGCGTCTGAAACTGCTCTCCGATCCGCGCCTGATTCCGGTGCGGCAACAGATCGCGAAGGAAGAGACAGCCTTGCATGCAGTGCCTCAGGCAGATGTGGCGGGCATGGCATTGAGTCTGTCGAGTCTAACCGATGATGTCGACAACCTGCCGCTCAAGCGGGTGGCGCCGGAACATTACGAACCGGCAGGCGACCACGCAGACACGGGTACTAAACTCACCCTGTGGGAACGGCTCAAGCTCTCCGTATCGCATCTGTTGGCTTCCATCTTCACAGTGCGGCATCGCCTGACTCACGTCGAACCCTTGCTGGCGCCGGATCAGGAATTCTTCCTGCGCCGTAATCTCGAGTTGCGCCTTACTGCAGCACGCGCCGCGTTGCTGAATCGCGATGGCAGTGCCTTCAAGAACAGTATCCACACCACGCGCAGCTGGCTGATCGCCTATTTCGATACCCGGAATTCCGGTGTCAAAGCCGCGCTCGATGAATTAAGCCAGATGGAGACGCAGCAACTCGACCCGCCGCTGCCGGATATCTCGCAATCCCTGTCCCTGTTGCGCAAACTTGAAACACCGCGGGACAAGGCGCCATGAAATACGCATTCTTCCTGCTGCTGGTCCTGCTCGCCGCGGTGATCGTGGCCGGGGTTGCGCACATCGATAACGGTTACGCGTTGCTTTCCTGGCACCATACCAGCGTCGAGATGTCGCTGGGTACCTTGCTGGTACTGGTGCTGTTCATCTTCTTCGGCCTGTATCTGTTGACCAAGCTGGTCACGAAGCTGTGGGCATTCCCACGTCGTATCCGTGAAGCCCTGCTGCGGCGGCGGGAATTGCGTGCGCGCCGCGCGACCACTCGCGGCCTGATCGATCTTGCGGAAGGCCGCTGGAAAGATAGTGAAAAACACCTGATGCGACGCGCCGCGGACAGTGAGATGCCGCTCATCACCTATATAGCAGCAGCCCGGGCGGCCCAGGCACAGGGCGCACATGAACGGCGCGACGATTACCTGCGCCGCGCTTACGAACAATTGCCGGCTGCGCACATTGCGATACTGCTGACGCAAGCCGAATTGCAGATCGCGCATCGCCAGAATGAGCAGGCACTGGCGACACTGCACCGTCTCCTGGAACTTCATCCGGATCACTCATTCGGACTCAAACTGCTGGCCCGTATTTACAAGAAACTTGGCGATTGGGAACAGTTGTGCGCGATCATCCCCGCGATGCGCGATCAAAAATCCATGGATGCCACGGATATCGATCGTCTGGAAGCGCGCGCTGCATGTGCGCTGATGGAACGCATGAGTGCAAATTCTGCCGCAGAGGCCACGGCATTATGGAGCGATCTGCCACGCCGTATCCGCAATGACGTGACCGTGCTGCGCGCTTACATCCAGACCCTGATTCGCTGTGGTGAGAAAAATCATGCGGAAAGCGTCGCCCGCGATGCGCTCAAATCGCATTGGGATGATGAACTGGTCGTGTTGTACGGCAAAGCGCTCAGTGACGATCCCATCCGGCAACTGGCCCGCGTCGAAAATTGGCTGGGCGAGAAAGGCGAAAGTGCGGCATTACTGCTCACCGCGGGCCGTCTGTGCGTGGTAGCAAAGCTGTGGGGCAAGGCCCGCAGTTATCTGGAATCCAGCATCGTGTTGGGTGGGCAACCGGAAGCCTACGAGGAACTCGGTCGTCTGCTCAAAACGCTCGACGATCCGGAAACCGCGATGCAGGTGTTCAGCGATGGACTGGCTGTCTCCATCGGCCGCAAGGTGAAAGCCTACAAACCCGGCAAGTCGCATCTGCGGCGTGTAAAAAACTGAATTTCTGCGTCTACCTCGAATAATGGCGGAGTTGCATCCTTAACTCCGCCATTTGCTATTCGAGTTTATCCTCTTCAATCGTTATCGTTGGAATCGTCCGAATTCTCCAGGACCTTGCCGGTTTCGGCGTCCACACCCACTTCATGGACCAGTTTGCCTTGATGGATATCAAACGAATACCGCAGACCACTGCCGCCTTTTTCGTGTTCCAACTCTTCCTTGATGATCTTGCCTGGAAAGGTCTTAAGGGCAATGATACGGGCTTGTTGCAGGCTGATATGCGGTGGCTTCGCTGCGCTGTCAGTCGGTTGGGCAGGCGCCGCGATGACTGATGTGGTGGTAACGGCTGCCAAAACCAGCACCCCGACATGGATGAGCTTGATAACTGACTTCACTGTAGGGCTCCTGAACCGGATTGTATGAATCCATGATGTTACAAGGCCAGGGAGGGGGTACGCATGGCAAAGCCATTAAGGCTTGATTAAACCTGGTTTAAGAAACTTTCAGCCGTCCTTTTGTGCCGCCGTTCACGACAGCATAGAATATCGCTCCATCTATCCGGTCAATAGTGAATATCCCGCATGCGTGTCCCTGAAGTGTTACTGCTCGAATCCCAGCACCGTCCTGGCAATCTGGGCCGTATCCTCACTGCCATCGGTGAATGTGGCATCGTGATCGACCACATCTCGCTGATACGCCGCTCGCAGGATCGCAGTGTGTGGGAAATCACGGTGGAGATGGATGAGGAAGCCGGCAAACAGCTCTACGAGCAACTGGCGACCTTGCCTTACTGCAAGCTGCTGGGCCGCTCCGACCGGGTATTTGACCGGCATCGGGGCGGCAAGATCGAGATGGTTTCGAAAGTGCCGCTGGATTCCATTCAGCAGTTGCGCGACGTCTATACCCCGGGCGTGGCACGCGTGTGTCTGGCGATCCAGAAAGATCCCGAGAAGGTCTGGGAATACACCAATCTGGGTAATACGGTCGGCATCGTCACCAACGGTACGGCGATCCTCGGTCTCGGTCACATCGGCGCCATCCCCGGTCTGCCGGTGATGGAAGGCAAGGCCATGATCTATTCAAAATTCGTGGGGATTTCCGGCGTACCGGTCCTGCTGAACGATACCGATCCGAAGAAAGTTATCGCCGCGGTGCTGGCGATTGAAAGCTCGTTCGGTGCGATCCATCTAGAAGATATCGCCGCGCCCGCCTGCTTCGAGATCGAGGAAACGCTGGCGCAAAAACTCGACAAGCCTGTGATGCAGGACGATCAGCACGGCACCGCCGTCGTAGCGCTGGGCGCTTTGCTTTCCGCGACCCAGCGCCTCGGACGCGATCTGAAAGAATGTGTGGTTGGACAAGTGGGACTGGGCGCCGCCGGCATCGGTATCGCCGGCCTGTTGCTGCATTACGGCGTGAAACAGGTGCTGGGTTCGGACTTGCGTGAGGAAGCACTTGCACGACTGGAAGGCATGGGAGGTAAACGTATCAGCCTCCAGGACATCATGCAGAAGTCCGATATCGTGATCGCCACCACCGGTGTAAAAGGGTTGATCAAACCGGAATGGGTACGCAAGGGGCAGTTGATATTCGCGCTCTCGAATCCGGAAGCCGAGATCGAACCGCGCATTGCCCTGGAAAGCGGTGCAGCATTCGCAACAGATGGTCGCAGCGTAAACAACGCGTTGGGTTTCCCGGCGCTGTTCCGCGGTGCGTTGGATGCGCGGGCCAAGCACTTCACCAATGAAATGTATCTCGCCGCCGCCGCCAAACTCGCGGAACTGGCGCCACCCGATGAATTGTTACCGCATGTGCTCGACAAGGGGGTGCATGCAGCGGTGGCGGAAGCGGTGAAAATCGCGGCGTTGAAGGCTCAGTAGCTCAATCCGGCACGTCGATAAACAAATGCCAGCAACCAGAGCGGACCGATCAGCAAAAACTGGATGTCCTTGAAGAAAGAGGGCTTCTTGCCCTCGACCTTGTGACCGATGAACTGGCCGATCCAGGCGATCACGAATACGATCAGCGACAGCAACCATAAAGCGACCGACAGCTGGCTGGCGGCTTGCACCACCGCGATCATCACCAGCATGACCAAGGTCATGCCTAATGCCAGGCGCCAGGCCAGCACATAGTAGTAGATCAGTGCCAGTGCGATGAGCGCTATCCCCCAGTTAAAATGAGAATGCGTAGCCCAGCCAGCCGGCACCGGAATCGACCACAGCAGGCCAAGCACTGACAATACGATCAACGGCACGCACACCCAATGCAGCCGCTTGTTCACCGGATTGCGGTGACTCTCGCCATACTCGTCGAGCCAACTCTGGATACTGCGCATGTCACTATCTCCGGTTTCGCCTACACTTTAGCGACTTAAACCCGGATACCATTATGGGACTGTTGCGTTTCATCGCCAACCTGCGTTTTCTGTCCGAAGCCCGGCGTCTGGAGCTGTATCCGCCGTTTCTGGTGATGCGCATAAAAATCCTGGAGATGAGTGACAACTGGCGGCATATCCGCATCCGCCTGCCGCTGAATGCGTTCTCCCGCAATCTGGGTGGAACCATGTTCGGTGGTTCCCAGGCGGCGCTGGCGGATCCGATCGCGGCCTTGGCCTGCGCCCGGGTGTTTCCGGGCTATTCGGTCTGGACCCGGGCCATGGAAATCGATTTCCACAAAGGCGGCGACACCGATCTGGAACTGCGTTTCGACCTGTCTCCGGAACAGGAAGCAGCTATTGCCGCAGAACTGGCCGCCAATGGTCGCGCCACGCCCACCTTCGAATACGGCTTTTATCTGCAGGACGGCAGCCAATGCAGCCTGATCCGCAATACGGTTGCGATCCGTCCCAAAGGTTACGTGAAGACGCCCAGCAAACCGCTTTATATTGACGAGCTATAAGGTAACGGTTCGCTTTTGCCCGGTTTTGGACTAGTCTTTAAGACTCGAACTCTGGCGCAGTGGAACCCCAAATGAAGAAGCTCAAACCGGAACGGGTACGGGAGATGATCGGCTACTGCGAGTCGGGTGAATTCGACCGACTGGTAGGCGTGCTGGTCCGACTTTCACCGGATGAATTATCCGAGCTGAAAGCATTGATCTGGCTGGGTCGTGACGGCCATACCCCGAAACACTGGGATGCACTGGTTATCGAAGCACGCGAGAAACTGGATGCGGATACACCGCGCTATCTGGCCGAAGAAAAGAACCTGGGCGCAAACCTGAGCAAGGGACTGGAGAGCATGGAGAATTCCGGGCGCATCTGAAACCGTACTACGTTTATATCTCGATCAAACCGTCCGATAGTTCATTGGTATCGTCCGCGCGTCGCGGATAATGTTTTGCCATGGCTTCGCCACAGGCAGTGATTGCGGTAACAAAACCTTCCACCACTTGCCGATTTTGCACCTGTTGCACGAAGGTCTGGATGATCGCCTGCCAGTGAGCCTCACCGAGCTTTTCGTGGATACCCTTGTCCGCGACAATCTCGACATAACGTTCCGCCAGCGACACGAACAACAGCACACCTGAATGTTCCTGCGTCATGTGTACGCCCTGCAGATAGAACTGCGCCTTGGCCAGACGGCTGGCACGCGCATGCTTGACGCTGCGCGGTACCAGATAAAGATGCAAACCGGGCATGAACACGAACAGCAGCGCCAGCACGATGAATATCAGCAATTGCAGATGATAAAGATGCGGATATTCGTGGGTAAGCGATGTCCCGATCAAAATGAATACACCCGGCGTCAGCAGCGCCAGAATCGCGGCCCACAACAACGGCAGGAATATATAGTGATCGCTGGCACGCGCCACGACTGCGACAAATTCGCCACTGGTGTTTTTCTCAGCTGCTTTTATCGCGTCGCTGATACGGGCTTTGTCCTGTTCGGAGAACCTGATCATGTAGCAACGCCTTCAGAAAGCAAAAGATGCATTTTTACCACCCGCCCGACGCGCCGCCACCGCCAAACGATCCGCCACCGCCGGAGAACCCACCGCCACCGAAACCGCCTCCACCAAATCCACCACCGCGCCCGCTGCCCATGCCGCTCAACATGCCGAGTGCCAGCCAGCCGAGCCAGCCACTACCGCTGCCTGGACCACCGCGTCCGCCTTTGCCGAATATCGCCGCGATCAGCGGCCAGAGCGCAAAGGCAATGATCAGCAACATCAGCAGGCCGGTACCCGAGCGTTGGCGGGTCTGTTGCTGCCGTTCTGCGGCAGCCTTGTCACCCAACACGGCGAGAATCGCATCAGTGCCAGCGACGATACCGCCGGCGAAATCACCCTGCTTGAATTTCGGTGCAATGATGTTGTGTACGATCTGGAACGAAACGGCGTCGGTCAGTGTGCCCTCCAGGCCGTAACCGACTTCGATACGCATTTTCTTTTCGGCGACATCCACGATAAGCAGTGCGCCGGTGTTCTTGTCTTTCTCGCCGATCCCCCAATGCCGGCCCAACTGATAGCCGTAATCCGCAATGTCATAACCGTTCAGGGTCGGCAGTGTCACCACGACCAGTTGGTTACCGCTGCGTTGTGCGTAGCTGGCAAGTTTTTGCGACAGTGCCGCATTCACATCTGCCGGTAACAGGTTCGCGGTGTCCACCACCGGCCCGCTGAGCTCGGGAAACGGCGGCATGGAAGTGTCGACCTGACCCCAGGCCGCGGCAACAGGCACGACAAGACACGTAACCGCCAGAACTGCCGCGATGAATTGTCCGCGATAACCTTGCATCAGGTTCAGAACTTAACCTGCGGTGGCTGTTCGGCATTCGGTGCAGTCGCTGTGAAGTTCTGCAGCGGCTGCTTGTCGCTGTAGAACATCGAGCGATACCAGCGTCCCGGAATCGTGGTCAGCTCGGTGTTGTACTGCTGCACGGCGAGGATGTAATCACGACGCGCCACCGCGATGCGATTCTCGGTGCCTTCCAGCTGCGACTGCAAAGCCAGAAAATTCTGGTCCGCTTTCAGGTTCGGATAATTTTCGGTCACGACCATCAAGCGCGACAACGCACCACTGAGTGTGGCCTGATTCTGTTCGAACTGGTGAAACGCCTGTGGATTGCTCAGGATGTTGGCCGGGATCCGGGTCTGGGTGACTTTGGCGCGTGCCTGCGTGACTGCTTCCAGCACATCGGCCTCATGCTTGGCATAGCCTTTCACCGTGGCCACCAGGTTCGGTACCAGGTCCGCACGCCGCTGATACTCGTTCTGTACCTGCGACCAGGAGCCCTGCACTTTCTGATAGTCGGTGGGGATGGTATTGATCCCGCAGCCGCTCAACGACAGCATCAGGATGCCGGCGAGTACTGCATCAACACGAAGAGTCCTGCGAACCAATGACATATTTGCCCCCTGTCGGGATTAAGGTTCTGATTACCATTAATGATAACAGCGACCGTCATCACTAGCGCGCCGTTCCCCTGTTAATATGGTGTGAACGCACGTTTTTCAAGTCATCAGGAACCGCTGGAAAGGAGCCGGACATGGCCGGAAACAAGCGTATTGTGCTGCTGGTACACGGCTGGAGCGTACGCAATACCGATACCTACGGTGGCTTGCGTGAGCGGCTCAAGCTCGAAAACAGCCGATCGTCCGATCTTCAACTGGATGTCCGCCAGATCTGGCTTTCCGAATACATCAGTTTCCATAACGAAGTCACTGTCCCCGATATCGCCCGGGCTTTCCAGGCGGCACTGGAGCGGGAGCTTGGTGATGCGCTTGCATCAGGCCAGCGTTTCGCCTGCATCACTCATTCCACCGGCGGACCTGTGATTCGTGCCTGGCTGCATTATTTCTATATCGGTTCGGGTAAAAAGACTTCACCCCTCAGTCACCTGATCATGCTCGCGCCGGCGAATTTCGGTTCCGCGCTGGTAAAGCTGGGCTTGTCGAAACTCTCGCGCCTGAAGGCCTGGTTCGAAGGCGTGGATGTCGGTACCGGTGTGCTGGATTGGCTGGAGCTGGGCAGTCCGCAAAGTCTGGCGCTGAATCTGGAGTGGCTCGATAACGGTGCGGCCTGTATCGGTCCGCAAGGATTTTTCCCATTCGTGCTTACCGGTGAATCACACGATCCGCATCTTTACGATCATGTGAACAGCTATACCGCCGAGATCGGCTCCGATGGCGTGGTACGCGTGGCGGCAGCCAATCTCAATTACACCTATATGCGGCTCGAGCAACAAGCGCCGGCAAAAGACAGGAAATCCAAACTCGGTTTCAGCGCGCCAATATTGAAAGTCAATGCACCAAAGGTTTCACCGGCGGTGCCGATGGCCGTGATCCCGGGAATGTGTCACTCGGATGTCCGCATGGGCATCATGCGCAGTGTCCCCGCAGACGATCAACCACACGCGACCGTCACCGCAATCCTGCAATGTCTGCGGGTCGGCTCCATGCAGGATTATGCTGCATTGTTCGATACCTTCCGCGCCCAGACCGCAGAAGCACAACAACAGGAACAAGTGGAAGATCGCAGCGGACTCGGGCCTTTCGATCATCAGGTCATTGTCGACCCGTGCAGCATGCTGATCTTCCGGGTCCACGACGACCAGGGTAATCCGCTCAAGGATTTCGACGTCGTCCTCACTGCCGGCAAGGATAGCGACCCCAATCATCTGCCACCGGGTTTCCTGATCGACCGGCAGCAGAATCATCTCGATACCAGCACTATCACCTACTACATCAATTTCGCGCGGATGATGGGCAGTCCCGCTGTGAATTATCAGGGCAAGCAACTGCGTCCGGCATTGCAAGCCTGCACCAGTCTCGGCCTGCAAATCACGCCCTATCCGCAGGATGGCTTCGTCATGTACCAACCGGCGATGCTGTCAGCTTCGGCAAAGAATCTTGCCAATTTCGTGAAACCCAACCAGACCACAGTGGTGGACATTGTAATGCGCCGCATCGTGCGCGAAGGGGTCTATCGCCTGACCCGCGGCACTTCGCCGGAAGATTTCACCAAACAACCGCCGGGATCCCCGGTCACATAACCCGAGGGATATCTGGTATGCGTGCGTTTTCCTTGCCGATCTTGTTCGCCTTGTGCTCCAGTCTGTTCCCTGCAACACCCGCATCCGCAGCTGAGACTTCAGTCTATGCACATGTCGTGATAGCGGGACATCGCTTCACTGTGGAGATTGCCGACACAGAAGCTTCCCGCGAACACGGCCTCATGTTCCGTACCCATCTGGCTGCCGATCACGGTATGCTGTTCATCTATCCGGATGCGCAGATCCGGAATTTCTGGATGAAGAACACCCTCATCCCGCTCGATATCCTGTTTTTCGATGCCAATGCCCGGCTTATCAATATTTCTGCCGAAACGCCGCCATGCAAGATTGCGGACTGTCCGACTTATGCAAGTACCGTACCGGCGCGATACGTATTGGAACTCAAAGCCGGAACGGCGACCAGGCTGCACATCCCGCAGGATGCCACGTTGAAAATCGGCCGATGAAGATTTAACCCGAGATTCACCGAAACCGCGAGGATGATCTTTGTGATCATCCTTGCGCGTGTCTGCATCAGCAAATATTCCGATTGGACGTTATATTTTTAACCGTATCCAGGTACTTTCAACACAGTTTCCGGGATTTGTACTGTCTGTCAAATTGATATGGATCATTTAATCGTGATTTAACGTTTGTGAATATCGCAGGACACGTCGCTAGCAGGGCTGACTACCGAATCCTGTACTATACTTTCGCTACATATAAGGCTGGCTGATCCTTACTGATTTGCTTAATTGATTACGCAACGGTTCGGGGGTGCAGATATGAAGAAGGTATCTTTCGCGACACTGGTCATGGTGTGCTTGGGCACGTTGTTGTCACCTTCAGGCGCCTTGGCTCAAGGTCCCACGGTAAGTGTGGTGGCAAGTATCAGCGTGCGGTTGCCCGTGAGTCGCAATGCTGATCTGGAGGATCTTGTTAAATCCTTCGCAGCCAAAAACGGATTTTCAAATCCGGAGAACAACACCCTGCCGCATAACCGCAAGATCCTGCTGCCACCCGGTGTTTTTTCCCTCTTGTTCCGGGCTGCCGATGGTCACTATCTCCTGATGCACAATGTGAGCGGTCAGGATTGCGTATTGATCGCTGTGTATGCGCCCCACGAGGATGCAAAATATCAGGCGCTGCTCAACACCCTCAGCCAGTCGGTGCAAGACAAATTCAAGCAGGATGCGAAGGTCTTCAGCAGTTCGAAATGTGAAGATGCAATGTGATGACCACCGTCAGCGTGCCCGTCAATGGGGACACTGAGAAGCTGCGGTTCGGGCACATCCCGACCCGGTTTCGAGCCCTGGTTGATCCAGGCTTGTTCGGAATCTTTTTATTAGCCTCGACAGGCTGTCGGCCGCATCTATTTGATCTTGCGGTAAATTTTCCCAAGCATTGAGTCAATAACGGATAATCCGGTTTTTCCCGAATTTAATTCTGGATGATTTTGTCAAAACGGACTGGAAAAATCTGAAATCTGGTCTACGCTGAATGCTTGTGGTCGGCCCTGAAAGAAGACGTTGGGGTGTCTGTCGGGGGTAAGGCAAGTTAAGACAGGACCAGCGACCACACTCATGACCATGTAAACGAGAACCCTGCCTTGTTAAAGGGCAGGGCTGCGGGGTGATTTGTGCTTGTGACAATCCACCTGAAAAGGCATTTACAGGGTTAATTCGTTGTGTCACCTGCGAGTTACCGGGGATCAAGGAATTGAAGGGGCGCGCGGGGGATGCTTAATACCTTTACGGGGGTTATATGAATCGTTTCTTAATCAAGGCAGCCGCGGCGACAGCAATGCTGGGCCTGGCTGCGGGTACCGCCTTTGCCAATAGCGACGGCATGGCGACCAATCCGTATGCGCCCAGCTACGGTCATCACTATCGCCACGGTGCGATACCAAACCGGGACACCTGGAGCCGGATGAAGCACTGGCGTGCGTCGCATGCGGCCGGACAGGCCACGGGCACCAACACGCTCTACTACCGCGGTGGCACCAGCAGCAGCAGCCAGGGCAACGTTGGCGTCGCCAACGGCAAGATGAAGGTCTACCTGGTGTTCTACGGCAGTGGCTGGGGCACCCAGAGCACCAACGGCAATGGCGATGCGGTGTTCTCCGGTGATCCGGATGGCGCGGCGCAGGTAGCACAGGAAATGTTCAAGGGCATTGGTGTGGGCGGTGAGACCTGGTCTGCCGACCTGACCCAGTGGTGCCAGGGCATCTCCTCGGGTTCGAGCAGCTGCCCGGCGAACACACCGGCTTCGAGCTTCGTGCCTTACATGTCCGGCGGTATCCTTGCGGGCGTCTGGGAAGACACCAGCCACAGCACCCCGGTCAACGCAACCGCCGCCCAGCTCGGTCAGGAAGCAGTCGCAGCGGCGGCGCACTTCGGCAATACCACGGCGGCGTCGAACCGCTATGCCTACTACGTGATCATGTCGGCGCATGGCGACGATCCGGACAACTACCAGAGCCCGAGCCAGGGCTACTGCGCCTGGCACGATTGGAACGGCGACGTGGGCGTTTCCTCGCCTTACGGCGACATCGCGTTCAGCAATCAACCCTATAACATGGACCTGGGTTCGAGCTGCGGCGTGGGCTTCGTGAACAGCCCCGGCACACTGGACGGCTGGACCATGACCCTCGGCCACGAGTGGCATGAGACCGCATCGGATTACTTCCCGGCCGGTGGTTGGACTGCCAACTCCGGTTACGAGAACTCCGACGAGTGCGCGTGGTTGTCCTCCGGCGTCGGCGCGTCTGCCAATGTGACTTTGGGCACTGGCACGTTCACCGAACAGTCGAGCTGGTCGAATGACACCAACAACTGCGCGATTTCGCACACGATCCTGACCCACGGTGGCGGCAATACCACGCCCACCGCGAACAACGGTTCAGTGAGCACCAGCCAGGATACGGCCGTAAACAGCACCCTGTCGGCTTCCGACACTGACGGTGACAGCCTGACCTTCGCAGTAGTGAGCAACCCGAGCCACGGTTCGGTGAGCATCACCAACAGTTCGACCGGTGCGTTCACCTACACGCCGAACTCGGGCTACAGCGGCAGCGATTCGTTCACGTTCCACGCGACTGACAGCGTCGGCAACGTGTCGAACACTGCGACCGAGAGCGAGACCGTCAATTCGACCGGCAACGCTACGCCGACCGCCAGCAATGGCTCGGTGACGACCAACGAAAACCAGGCTGTGTCCGGTACGCTCTCCGCGTCGGATACCGACGGTGACTCGTTGACCTTCGCGGTAGTGAGCAACCCGAGCCACGGTTCGGTGAGCATCACCAACAGCTCGACCGGTGCGTTCACCTACACACCGACCAGCAACTACAGCGGTAGCGATTCGTTCACGTTCCACGCGACTGACAGCGTCGGCAACGTGTCGAACACGGCGACCGAAAGTGTCACGGTGAATGCGGTGACGAGCGGTTGTTCGGCGGGTTACACCGAGTACGACAGCAACATCACCCAGGGCAGCGATGTGTACGAGCCGAATGGCAACTACTATCACGCTGCCAGTGGCTATGAGCGTGGTCAGTTGACCGGTGCCAGCGGTACCGATTTCGACCTGTACCTGTACAAGTGGAACTCGCGTCGTGGTTGGGTCGTGGTCGCCTCGTCGACCAGCTACACCTCCAACGAAAGCATCAACTACAATGGCAGCTCCGCCTACTACCTGTGGGATATCTATGCCTACAACGGTAGCGGCAGCTTCGTGTTCTGCCTGCAGCACCCGTAATCGATTCCTTAACTTAGGGAATTGAACCTTGAGGCCCGCGGTGCAAACCGCGGGCCTTTTTTATGGCTACCTCTAAAAATCGGTCTTTTCGGCAACTGGCAGATTCTCGTTCCCAACGGAATCTGCACTTCCGCCATCCCTGGCGGTCGCTCCCTGCGTTGCTCTACCTCCTGCATCCATGCAGTCGTGCTTTCTGGCGGTGTTTTTGACCAGCGATGGTCTTGCGTTACGGAGGACATGGAT
Source organism: Gammaproteobacteria bacterium (assembly GCA_050739495.1). Classification (GTDB taxonomy): domain Bacteria; phylum Pseudomonadota; class Gammaproteobacteria; order Natronospirales; family REEB76; genus DASSKW01. The sequence continues at coordinate 12,965 of JBOIBL010000088.1, forward strand.
GTCCGGGAGTAATGCGAAAATGGCCTCGTAAGCGTCATGTATTGACATATACATTCCAGTTCCGCGCCGCACTTTCCTGTGCGGCTTGACCTCCAGGGCATACATCCCTGTATGCCCGCCTGACGGATCGTCCGGCCCTCGGCCGTTTCTGCCTGCCCAGAAACCAAAATCTCTGATTTTTAGAGGCAGCCATACGCCACATGATAAAATGCCGGCCCTCCAAGCCCGGCATTTCACTCCGACACCTTAAAGATGCAAGCACTCTCGATCCACGATCTGACCAAGACCTACAAG
>JBOIBL010000089.1:0-3506 GCA_050739495.1 Gammaproteobacteria bacterium
TCAGGTCTGCTATCGACTACCGTCAGAATATCCTCAAGATCGTGACTCGCCAGATAATCACGATTACCGCGACCATGAAAAGCCTCAAGTTTTGTTGCTACGAATACCGGCGCTGCAATCAGATTCAGATTCAACCCCGTCGGAATTCTTACCCTTACAGCAGTTTCAACCGCGAGTGGATACCAGCGATTGGAAAAGCCCAGAATTGATTGTTCCGTTGGCATCAAATCCAGCTTGATGTCGTTGTGCAACCAACGGCAGATCGGCGCATCAGGGGAAGTATCGTGTGTAAATCCTCGCGCGGCCACCAACCGCTCTAGATCATGATATTGAACTGCAGTTGTTACTTGCGCGACTACATCAACATCCTGGGTCGCACGAATCAGCTCTGCACGCGGCTCAGTAATCAATAAGCCATTTGCACAGCCGCCGACAAAGACCAGCAAGTCACATAAGTCACCCAATGCATTGGCAACCAACCCCAGTATTTCCAGATTCGGATCATCCCTGAAACCGACTTCAATCATCTCAAGCGTTCCTCCAGCAATTTTGCAGCCAAACCACGCTCCCGTGCCTGTCCGGCGCGCAGCGCGTCGAAGAGGGCAAGCAGCTCATAAAAAGCAGCGTCTTCCAGGGCTGCTTGTGGCAGTTTTTCATAGAGTGGCAGCAGGGCTTGCCCCCGCGTCTTTCCTTTGGAGTAAGGCCAAACCGGAATGGAATCGGCGGACGCCATCATCAGTTGCTTCAGCGGTGCAGTTGCATGCGCAGTAGGACAACCGATTGTGCGTTCCCCACGCACCGGCGGAAAAGCATAGCGCGCTCCGTGCAACACAAATTCCCGTAACGCTGCCAATACCGGTTCGGGATGTGCCCCGACTTCCGCAACGAGACCCGCCGCACCCAATCTCTGCACCGCCGCATGCGCCTCGAAACGGGACAAATACAATGCTTCCCCGAGCTCGGCATAAGGTAGCCACCCCCCTTTCAGGCAAACCAGCTTCAAAGCCACCGCCAGATCCTGCGGTTTCAGGACCCATTGGCGAGTGGAAGCCCGTTTCAGGGCGATACGGCTTTCTATGGCAGAGCGTTTCATATGCTATATGCATATAGCATATGCCATATATATTTGCCACCCTACTAAAATCCGTAAGCCCTCTGAATGCAATCAGTCCTCGCTGGATTTCGATCTCCCTGAGGTATAACATACGTTATAACGTATCCAGGAGCCTACCATGAAACTCAAGATTACCGCCGTCGGCAATTCCGCCGGCGTCATCCTGCCCAAAGAACTGCTCGCCCGGCTGCGGGTGGAAAAGGGCGATGCGCTCTACGCCACCGAACTGCCGGACGGCATCAAACTCATGGCCTTCGACCCCAAGCTTGCCGAGCAGATGGAAGTCGCCGAGGGCGTGATGCGTGCCGACCGCAATGTCCTGCGCAAACTCGCGGAGAGCTGAGCATGATCGTCTGGCTGGAAAAAGCCCTGGTGCTCGCCATCCACGATCGCCAACTCGCCGAGTACGGCGGCAGCGCTGGTGTGCGTGATGAAACCCTACTGGAATCCGCCCTCGCCCGACCACAACAGTTGCATGCTTATGGCGACCCCGCGCCGGATCTGGCAGATCCGGCGGCCAGTCTTGCTTTCGGCCTCGCGCGTAATCATCCGTTCGTGGACGGCAACAAACGCACTGCGCATGTCTCCTACAGAACCTTCCTGTTGCTCAATGGTACCGATCTCGACGCTCCAGATGAGCAAAAGTATTTGACCATGCTCGGCCTGGCCGAGGGCAAACTCAGCGAAATGGATTTCGCGGCTTTCCTGCGCTCACACCTCCGGATGAACACAAAAAACAAGCTGCATGAAAAGAAAGGAACGTACAAAACAAAATCGCCCGCCCGCAAGACAGCTGCCAGACGTAAACGCACAACACGGTAAATACTTGCATCTGCCTCCAGAATAACGCCCGGGTAAGGCTGTTTTAACACTCATGCCATCGCGCTTTTCCGGTGCTATACTACCTAACGTCATATATGACTATAAGGTTCCCCCAATGCGCATCCGGGACACAGACGAAAAGCTGATCAAGATGGCCGCGCGCCTGGGCTCGCCCAGCGTTTACCGTCTGGCGAAAGCTCTGGGCCGTCCATACCGGCGGGTGCTGCCGCGGGTGAAGACCCTGGCCGACGCGGGCCGATTGCAACTCGCGCCGGCTTCCAAGGGTGGCCGCACTGTGATTCAGGTCCTTCAGCCCAAACAAAACAAAACTGCCCTGCCCGCACCTTTCCCCGTGACCTGGAGCCGGCCGGACGGGCGCGTCCCGGTCGAGACCGAACTTGCCGCCGTGCTCATGCGACCATCGTTCTCCGGGCTGCTTGATGCAAGCCGGCGCTTCGGTCTCACGCGTGTCGAGCAAGCAGCGCGCGAGCTGGCTGAGGATGGAGACTGGGATCCACGCGCCCGCGCCGACGCGGAACATCTTCTGCACAACCTGCGGATAGGCCATGATCGCGCTGCCCGCCAAAACTGAAGCGCTGTTTCTGGCGCTACGCGACATGCCCGCCATCGAGCCTTACACGCTCGTCGGCGGCACCGCACTGGCGTTGCGGTTGCAGCATCGCCTGAGCGAAGACCTCGACTTCGCCATGGAAGGACAGAGGCTCAATCGCACGGCGATAAATGCAGTGATTCGGAATTTCGATCCCAAAGCATTCCCCGTCAGCAAATACCCGTACGATGCGCAACGAAGCGACTTTGAAAACGCCGGCATGGATCTGGATGACGCGCAGCAGGACTACAACGTCGGTGGCGCGAAGCTCAGTTTTTTCATCCCGCAATATCCTCGTACGCTCACCGGGTCCGTGCTGGATAAACCCAGTGTCCCCGTACCCGGCCTTCGGACCGGCCACATCCGCGTGCTGGATAGTCAGAGCCTTGCATTCATGAAGAGTCTGTTGCTGGCCACGCGCATTACCACCCGCGACCTGTTCGATATCATCGCGCTGGCGAAACATCGCAGTCTGACTTACAAGCAGCTTTTCGACTGGCAAACCAGTCACGCCTTGGGCTATGACTGGTTACGAAGCAAATTGCGTAGCGCGAAGCAAGCAAAGAACGATCCCGGTGTGCAACCCCTCGACAAGAGTATTCCCGCGGAATTCGCCGACCTTAAAAACATTTTGCTCACAGCCATGGACGCGTATGAGCAAGACATCGCCGCTCAAACCTTAGGTGGTGCGAAATCGCCGACCCCTTGAGTTAAATCACCTGAAATCAACCTGGTATGCACGCAGTCAGATCCGATCTCGAGCCATTCGCCACACAATCTAATTTAAGAGCTTTTACTCGTTAAATCGCTCGTACGGGTCCAAGCATGAATCGATCGAGTCTGACCCTGACCTATCCCCACAAAATACTCAATAAATTCAGCAGAGTTAGGTAGACTGGCATCAAAACGGTGTGTGCATGGGCTTTTTTGTCTACCGAGGACACCACATCTTCGGAGACG
>JBOIBL010000090.1:0-9568 GCA_050739495.1 Gammaproteobacteria bacterium
CCGATCAAGCTCGGTCTTCTGGGTAGCGGTTAGCGGTGGTGCCGCATTACGTTTCGCAATCTCATCCCACAACGCCTCTACCAACGCAAGTTGATCTTCCACGCTCAATTGACGCACTTCGTCAAGCAGATGAGTATTCATGCAGATAGTATAGACTTCCTGCAATTTTCAATCCAATCTATATTAGAAGAGAAACCAATGTTCCGGCTTCACCGTCAGCTCGAAGTAGACACCCTGCCGCTCGGCAAATTCAAGCTCTGCCGCCTGCTGCTCATGAACGACAGCAATTACCCGTGGTTCATCCTGGTCCCGCAACGCAACAACATCCGCGAGCTCCATGAACTGGACGACACCGACCGCATCCAACTCCTGCACGAATCCACTTTGCTTTCCCGTGCATTGATGCAGGTCTTTACACCAGACAAACTCAACATCGCCGCACTCGGCAACCAGGTCCCGCAACTGCATCTGCATCACATCGTCCGTTATACCCGTGACCCGGCCTGGCCGGCACCAGTGTGGGGTAAATTACCGGCACGGCCCTATTACAGCGCCGAAGCCGCCAAGCTCACGCGCCTGCTGACACCATTGCTGGGAAATACTTTCAAACCCGCCTGATGTGCTGGTGAGTGGTATGGGATAATGGCGCGCCTTGCGAGCCACTGATATCTCCCCCATGCCCAATCAGGATTTCATTCCCTTCGTGTTTGCCGGTCCGGCACTGGATCGTCTTGCGATTCAACGCAAGGATGCCGCGTGGCTGGAATCGATGCTGCATGCGGCGGAGACCTGTTTCGTGCCGGTGTGCGATGAACAGAACATAGTGATTGGCCAAAAGGAGCATTCAACTCCGTTCCTGTTGCAGAAGGAAATCGCAGGTTCGTTAGTCGATGATGCAGATTGCGCGGTGCTGCTGGGTGAATATCAAGGCCGGACCTGTTTTGCGCTGGGGTTGTCGCGAACATTCGAACTGCCGGACGATGCCGCATTCACCAACCTGCGTCCGCAGTTTGGCGTTATGGAGAACGAGGCGCTGGCGCTGCTCGGCTATGCGCGCGCGATGGTGCACTGGCATCTGCAGCACCGTTTCTGTGGCCATTGCGGCCATGCGACTGAGAGCCGCAGTGCCGGACACGAACTGCACTGTCCGCAATGCGGTAATGTGATTTATCCACGCATCAATCCCGCCATCATCGTGCTGGTCAGTCACTCCGAACGTTGTCTGCTTGGCCATCAGTCCGCCTGGGATGCACACCGCTATTCGACCATCGCCGGTTTCGTCGAACCCGGCGAAGATCTTGAATCCGCGGTACGGCGCGAGGTGTTCGAGGAAACCAACATCCGCATCGGCGCATTGCGCTACCAGCATTCCCAGCCCTGGCCCTACCCGGCGTCACTGATGTTGGGATTCCAGGCTGAAGCGCTGAACACCGACATCCACTGCAACGATGGCGAGCTGCTGGACGCACGCTGGTTCTCGCGCGACGAGCTTCTGAATGAACTCGAGCGCGGCAGCCTCACCTTGCCGACCCGGCAAAGCATTTCCTACCGATTGTTGCGTGAATGGTTCGAGCAGGCAGGCGGGCATTACACCGCTGCTGCACTTGCGGCAGCAAGCAGGAAGCAACCCGCATGAACCAGCGCATGACGCAATCGCATCACATGGACGGTCCGGCATTTTCGGCGCTGGGCGCGTTGATGCTGATCTGGGGTTACAACTGGGTCGTCATGAAAGTGGCGCTCCAATACGCCGCGCCGTTCGATTTCGCCGCACTGCGCACGTTCTTCGCATCTTTGCTCCTGCTGCTGCCGGTCGCGTTGCTACGCCGCCGCGCGCTGCGTCCACGCCGGATCCGCGCGGTGTTGTTGCTGGGGTTCCTGCAGACCGCGTGTTTCGTCGCCCTGGTCAACACTGCACTGGTACACGGCGGGGCCGGCAAGAGTTCAGTGCTGGTCTACACCATGCCGTTCTGGGTCGCGCTGTTTGCGCCGCTGGTGTTGCGTGAGCACTTCAAACGGAGTCAGCTGCCTGCGCTGACGCTGGCTTTCATCGGACTGTTGCTGATCGTCGCGCCCTGGCAGCAGCGCCCGGAACTGGTGAGCAGCCTGCTGGCATTGGGCGCCGGCTTCATGTGGGCGCTGTCGGTCCTGGTCGCGAAGACCATCCCGGTGGGCGACACCTGGGAACTGGTGGCACTGACCGGCTGGCAGATGCTGTTCGGTTCGATGATCCTGATCGTGATCGATCAATTGGTGCCATCGCACTCGATCCACTGGACCGGCGCGTTCATCGCGGCATTGCTGTATAACATCGGGCCCGGCAACGCACTGGCGTGGTTCCTGTGGTTGTTCATCGTGAATCGACTGCCCGCCAGCGTCAGCGGACTGAATGCGCTCGCGATTCCGATCGTCGGTGTGCTGGCCGGCTGGCTCCAGCTTGGTGAGCGTCCGGGTCTGGTCGAGGCCGGCGGTATGCTGCTGGTGTTCGCGGCGCTCACTATCCTCGCATTGAGTATGCGGCCCCCTGCCACACAACGAGGCTGAAGCAGCGACCTCTATATAATGGTCGTATGTGCCTGCTCGTCTTCGCCTGGAAAGCTCACCCGGATTTTCCGCTGGTATTCGCCGGTAATCGTGACGAATTGCACGCGCGGCCGGCAGCAGCAGCGGGTTTCTGGGAAGATGCGCCACAGATACTGGCCGGCCGCGACCTGCAGGCCGGTGGTACCTGGCTGGGTGTCACGACCAACGCGCGTTTCGCGGTCGTCACCAACTACCGTGATGGTCTGAATCCATCAAGTGGCCGCCGTTCCCGCGGTGAACTGACCAGCGGGTTTCTGCATGGCGAGATGACACCAGAAGCGTACGCCATACAGGTACAAACCCAGCGCGATTCTTATGCCGGCTTCAGTCTGCTGGTCGGTGATCGCGATACGCTCTGGTATGTCTCGAATCGCGGCGCCGATGCGCAAACGGTGACGCCCGGTATCCATGGTCTCAGCAATCATCTACTGGATACGCCCTGGCCGAAAGTGACACGCAGCACCGGACGGCTGCAACTGTTGTCGGAATCGGATCACCTTACCAGCGAGGCGTTGTTGCGTTTGCTCTCGGATCGCACGCCGGCAGAACTCTCCGCACTACCGGATACCGGCATCGGTCCCGACCTGGAACGTGCGGTGTCATCGCCATTCGTGGTGAACCCGCGCTATGGTACGCGTTGTTCGACCTTGGTTCTGCTGGGCGATGACAACATCCGTCTGACGGAACGGCGTTTCAACCCCGCAGGTATCGCATTGGAGACCCGCCGTTTCATGATCGAGGAAACAAGGTGACGAATGTCCGAAGTGCAGCCTGCGGCAGTTGGTCTTCGCCAATCAGCGCGGAACTCGCATCCGGCAGCAATCTGCGTCTGATGCAGCCGTGCATGCATGCGGGTTGGACTTACTGGATCGAAAGTCGCCCTGCGGAACAAGGCCGTTGCGTGTTGATGCGTGGCAAACCGGGACAGGAACCGGAGACCTTGTTACCGGAGCCATTCAGCGCGCGCAGCCGTGTCCATGAATATGGTGGTGGCGCCTATGCTGTGCATGCAGAGATCGTGGTCTTCGTTAACAACGAGGATCAGCAGATCTACCTGCGTTCGAATGGCGCAATACGCCGACTTACCGATGCGACCGGCTCCCGGTTCGGCGATCTGCTGTTTGATGCCATGCATGCGCGCTTGATCTGTGTCCGTGAACAACATGGCACGGAGCGAAACCAACCGGAGAATTCGCTGGTCGCAATCTCGCTGAAGAACGGCGCCATCCAGACCCTCGCCCAAGGCCACGATTTCTACAGTTCGCCTGCGCTCGATCATGACGCACGCCAACTGGCCTGGTTACACTGGGATCATCCACAACTGCCGTGGGATGGTTGTGAGTTGCATTGCGCGGAACTCGACAATGAAGGTGCCATCAAATCTGCAAGCAAGGTAACCGGTGACGAGGATGAATCGCTGTTCCAGCCGCAATTCGCTCCGGATGGCGCCCTGCATTTCATTTCCGATCGCAGCGGCTGGTGGAACCTGTACAAGGTGACGGATCGGGACATCGTCGCGGTAACCACAGATAACGCCGATTACGGTCTCGCTCAATGGAATCTGGGGATGTCGCGTTACGGGTTCGATGACAACGACGCAGTGTTGGCGGTACGCACTGTGGATGCACGCGCCGAACTGGTGTGTATCGAGTCTGACACACAGCGAATACAGGCACTGCCGCTCACCCAGATCGATCATCTGTTTGTGCATGGCGATCAGGTGACGTTACTCGCCGCAGGTCCGCGCACGCCGGCTACGATATATACCGGTCGTGCCGCGCAACACGTCTTGCGTCGCAGCACAGAACTGGAACTGGATGCAGCCTATATCAGTGTCGCTCAGGCGATCCGTTTTCCGACCGCTGAGGGTGAACCGGCACATGCCTGGTATTACCCGCCGTGCAATGCGGATTTTCGCGTACCTGACACCGAGCGTCCGCCGCTGATCGTGAAATGTCATGGCGGACCGACCGCCATGAACGGCGATGGCCTGGAGCCGCGCATCCAGTTCTGGACCAGTCGCGGCTTCGCGGTAGTGGACGTCAACTATCGCGGCAGCAGCGGTTTCGGTCGTACCTACCGACGCAGTCTGCATGGCGCATGGGGACTCAAGGACGTGGAAGACTGCATCGGTGCAGCGCGCTATCTCGCCGACCAGGGTCTGATCGATCCTGATCGCATTGCTATCAGTGGCAGCAGTGCGGGTGGCTACACGGTGTTATCGGCGCTCGCGTTTCATGATTATTTCCGGGCCGGGGCCGTGTATTACGGGATCAGTGAACTGGCGAGCGCCATGACCGACACCCACAAATTCGAGGCCCGTTACGGTGACCGCCTGCTTGGTCCCTGGCCCGAAGCCGAAGCTGTCTATCGGGACCGTTCCCCGCTGTATGCAGCAGAAAATATCAAGTGTCCGGTGATCTTCTTCCAGGGTTTGCGCGATCGTGTGGTGCCGCCGGATCAAACCGAGCGCATGGTGGCTGCATTGCGCGCCCGCGGACAATCGGCAAGCTATGTCACCTTCCCGGAAGAAGGTCACGGTTTCCGCCGCGCCGACAGTTTGCGCCGCGCACTGGAAGAAGAACTCGCATTTTATGCAGACGTGTTCGGATTTACGCCCCGGACCGCGGATACGCCGCGGCAATGATGGCACTGCGCCGTTCCCGGATAGCGTTGCACGCATTGTTGCTCCTGTTGGTAATAGGTGGGAGCGCGGCGCGGGCGGCCGACAATCCACAGATCGGCGTGGAAGTCCAGGGTGTGTCGGGCGACCTGCTCAAGAATGTGCTCGCTTACCTGAGTATCCAGACTTACCACGACAATACCAACCTTACCCAAAGCCTGGTGGACCGGCTCAACGCACGTGCCCCGGAAGAAATCCGCAAAGCACTCGAGCCTTTTGGCTATTACGATGCGAAAGTCGTCAGTGACCTGACCGAGACTGCGGCCGGCTGGAATGCCCGGTACGTGATCACGCCCGGCACACCGGTGCTGGTGCGCAAGGTGGATATCCAGCTCAGTGGTGACGGCAAGAATGATGAAGCATTCAAGGATTATCTGGACAAGCTGCCGCTCAAATCCGGCGACCAGCTCAATCAGCCAATCTACGAGAACATCAAACAACAGCTCCAGGAACTGGCCGCACATCAGGGCTATATAGATGCGCGTTTCACCGACAGCGTGCTGCGGGTAGATCCGCCTCATCACTGGGCCGATATCGAAATCCATTTCGCCACCGGTCCGCGTTACTACTTCGGTGAAGTCACTTTCGTCCAGGATTTCATGCAGACTTCGTTTCTGAACCGGTATGTGACTTTCAAACCCGGTGATCCCTATGACGCGAGCCGGTTGTTGGGCCTGCAATATGCACTGGGCGATTCCGATTACTTCGGTTCCGTGGACGTACAGATATTACGCAAGCAGGCCGGCCCCGACCGGCGGATCCCGATACGCATCACCCTGACGCCGCGCAAACGCAACCGCTACAGTCTCGGGCTCGGTTACGGTACCGACACCGGCCCGCGCACCACCCTGGTATGGGAGAACCGGCGTCTGAATGGGCTCGGACACCGCTTCAGCACGCAACTCCAATATTCACGCATCCTGGAGAGCGCACAGATCAATTACCTGGTGCCGCTCTCGAATCCGGCCTGGCAGCAACTCCGCTACAGCCTCGGCAGTACCCGACAATTGCTGGGCGACGGTATCGCGTACTCCACCACGCTGGGTATCAATCGCAATACGGTGTTGGGTGCCTGGGGTGAAAACCAGTATCTGAACCTGGAACGCGATCGCAGCGCGCTGAGCACCGGTACCACTGTGACCACCCTGCTGGTACCGGGCCTGACCTTCAATCGCAGCGTCAGCGACAACCCCATTTATCCCACCCGGGGTTATCGGGCGTCGCTGGACGTGCGCGGCTCCAGTCGCAACTTGCGTTCGGATATCAGTTTCCTGCAGCTGCACTTGTCGAGCAAACTCATCGTCTCGTTTAATGAGACGACCCGTCTGCTACTGCGTGGTGAAATCGGTGCGACTGCGGTCAACAATTTTGACGCATTGCCGCTGTCGCAACGCTTCTATACCGGTGGCGATCAAACTGTGCGTGGTTACAAGTACAACAGCATCGGCCCACGCGACAGCAGCGGCAATCTCATCGGCGGTAAGGATCTGCTGGTAGGCAGCATGGAAGTCGATCACCGTTTCGGCCCGGTGTTCGGGGTGGCTGCGTTCGTGGATGCCGGCAACGTGACCAACAGTTTCCAGACCTCGCTGGAAAAAGGTGTCGGAGTGGGGCTGCGCTGGCGCACCCCCGTGGGCATGGTGCGCTTCGATCTCGCTCACCCGATCAAGCGCCCGGACCTCGGTTGGGTCTATATCCATATCAGCATCGGACCCGATCTGTGAAGCGCCGCATCACCCTCATCGCTGTGGTGGTACTGATCGTCGGTCTGATCGGTGCTGCCAGCATCGTATTGCATACCGGATTCGCCTTGCGCTGGACCCTGGCGGTAATCCGGGATCGCAGCGCCGGAATCTTGCAGATCGGTGCCGAGGAGGGCACGCTCGCCGGCCCTGTCATCCTGCACGACGTGCAGATCAAGACCACCGATTTCACCGCACATATCCAACGCCTCACCCTGGATTGGGTGCCGCTGGATCTGCTCGCAAACCGTCTCAACGTTACTGCGCTGCAAGCGGATGACGTGGATGTCACTGTCACGCCATCAACGAACAACCAACCCTTCCATTTTGGCAGACCCGTACCACCCCATCTGCCGCTGGTACTGGTCATCAATAAGCTCTCGATCAACCGGGTGCACGTCACCACGCCGCAACTTGCAGAGCCAATACAGATAACCCATGTCGATGCCATGGCACGCTTCGACAACCGCAGTTGGCGCATACCCAGCCTGTCAATCGACGGCAAACAGATACACATCCTGGGCCAGGGCAACTGGGAGTTCAGACACGGCAACCAACTCGGTGCCAGCCTGGACTGGAAGCTCGCCCTGCCCCAGCTGCCGCCGGTCAGTGGCAAGGCCAGCATCAACGGTGATGAAAAACAGCTGCGTCTGAACCTGGGGCTACAAGTGCCCCTGCATATGCAACTCGATGCTGAAGTGCAGAATCTTTTTGATGCCCCGACCTGGCGCGGGAAACTCGGGTTTAGGCAACTTCATCTGCAACAACTTGCCGGTGGTCTGCCGGATATCGAGGCCAGGGGTGCCGCACATTTCTCGGGTAACCCGGCCGCGACCGATTTCGAAGGCGAGCTGAATGCCCATGAACCGGAAACCGGCGACTGGCTCGGACGGTTCGCATTGCAATACAAGGATTCACAACTTGAGGTCCGGCAGCTCGATCTCGCGCGCGCCACGACGCACACCCGGTTTCAGCTCAAAGGCAAAGTAGATCTGGCGGGCGCACAACCCGCACCGGATCTGCAGGGTGAATGGCAGGCATTGGCGTTACCCCTTACGGGTAAAGCGTGGCTGGTATCACCGCGCGGAAATTTGCGGGTACAAAGCCGGGCGCAACGGATCACGCTGAACCTGGATGGAGCACTTTCGAAAGGCGGCAAATTCAGCGTGCAGGGCAACGTTGACATGGGTTCGGCCACGCACCCATGGCAACTCAGCGCGTCGGCACAGCATTTTCATCTTGCCCTGCCATCCATGCCTGAACCTTTGCCCGGGTTCGATTGGCGTTTGCAGGCGCATGGCGATAGCCAACGCACACTGATCGAAAATCTGGCGGTAACGGGTTTTGGAGGCGAGCTGCATTTGCAAGGCAGTTACCAGCACGGCGCGTCGCACAACTGGCAGGCTACGCTGACTGCGAAACATCTCGACCCCGGGATGGTGTTTGCCGATTATCGCGGAGATATCGGTTTCGAAGCCCGGCTCAACGGCAGTCAAGGCGCCGCCCCGCACTGTTCGCTCATCCTGAAGTCCTTGCACGGCACCTTGCGCGCCGAGTCCATTTCAGCGCATGGCAGTGTGCAATGCATTCCAGGCAAATGGCTGTTCAAGGATGTCGAAGCGCAGATCGCCAAAAACCATATCCGGTTCGATGGCCATCTGGGACGCAAGAGTCACTTCGACTGGGACATCGCTGCGCCCGAACTGAAGGCCTTGTGGCCGGGGCTCCAAGGCACGCTCGACAGCAGCGGCAGTGTGGAACTGGAAGGTGCCAATCCCGTGGCCCGTTTCAAGCTGCACGCAGCGGATCTGCACTATCGGGATTACGCCATCGCGACGCTGGACGCAGATGTGGCAATGAGCGATACCTCACAGGCGGGTGCAGCAACATTCAAGGCCAGTAATATCATCATCAATGATTTGGGTATCACCCAACTCACAGCCCGCGCCAACGGTTCACTGTCCGCACATTCACTGCAACTCAAACTCGATTCGCCATTCGGCAAAGCCACACTGGTTGGTGACGGGAGTTTCGCAAACGATATCTGGCAAGGCGATCTGCAAACCGTCACACTGGAACCGGCCGGGGCTGGCGTCTGGCAAGCTGAAACTGCATGGCACCCACGTATCGGTGCCGAAGGCATCTCGTTGCCACAAGCCTGCGTCATGCAGATCGCGGCACGCGCCTGTGGAAATATCTCCTGGCATCGGCGGATCTGGCACGCAAATGCAAAGCTGGAAGCCATCCCGTTACACGATCTGCAGGCGCTGCTGCCACCGGGGCTGGAATACGCCGGCAGTTTCGCCGGTGAGTTGCAAGCCAGTGGCGATGCTACGCAACACAGCATGGACCTGAAGGCCGCCCTGTCACCCGGCAGTATCCACAATGTCATTCGTCACCAGCGCGTCGCGTTACTCGATTACACGCAAGGTAACGCTCACATCCATATCGATGGCGTTCACACCACTGGCAGTCTGAACTGGTCGTTGACCGACGGTGGTTACCTGAACGTGGACACCCGTATCGCCCAGAGTGGCAAAGCGGCATTGAGCGGGCACAT
>JBOIBL010000091.1:0-2982 GCA_050739495.1 Gammaproteobacteria bacterium
GCGGGATAGGTGGCGGCCATGCGGGCGGCTTCGGCGAGTGGCAGGTCGAGCAATTGCACGCAGTTCCGAACTGCGTCGATCATGCTCAGCGCCGATCCTGCCAACACGCCGACGGCAGTGCGGCAGACACCGTCGCGCACAGTGATGGTTTCGCCATTGAGCACGAAGGATGGATTGCTGGAACCGACGGGCGGCATGGCATCGGTCACCAGAAATACCTTGCCGACCGGCTTGGCGGCCAGCGCTACATGCAGACTCGCCGGGTGTACGTGATGACCGTCGACAATCACCCCGCACCAGCTCGAACGATCTTCCAGCGCGGCACCGACCGCGCCAGGTTCGCGGCTGGTCAGCGGTGTCATGGCATTGAACAGATGTGTGAACCCGCGCAAACCGCGATCCAGTGCCCGGCGAATGTCCGCATACTCACCGGCCGTATGTCCGGCTGCGACGATCACACCCTTGTCGATCAATGCATCCAGAGTTTCCAGCGGCACCCGCTCCGGAGCAAGAGTCAGCAGAGTGCATCCGGTCTGCAAAGAGCTGGCCAGGGCGATACCGGCTGCGTCGGGGGTGCGCAAAGCCGCTGCGTCGTGCACGCCTTTACGGGCAGGCGCCAGATAAGGTCCCTCGATATGGATACCGAGCACGCCGGGCAGCGATTGAACAAGTGCTGTATCGACTGCCGCGATGGCTTCACGCATGATTTCCGCACTGTCGCTGATCAATGTCGGCAACAGGCCGGTGGTACCGAAGCGGCGATGCGCGGCGGCGATTGCACGAATCCCGTCCAATGTGGGAGTGGAGTTGAACAGTACACCGCCGCCACCGTTTACCTGGCAGTCGATAAAACCAGGTAACAGGTAATGACCGGCCAGATCATGACAATCTGCACTGGCAACGCGTGGATCCGATGGCAAAGCCAAACCAGTAATCTGACCGTTATCTACCAATACCGCCACACCGCTGCGCAAGCCATCGCGTGTCAATACCCGGCCATTGATGAGCGCGGTAGTCATAAAGTTTCAGTGACTTTGTTCAGGTACCGCGGCATATCCGGGTTGCGACCGCGTGCCAGCGTCAGCGCATTGACTGCGCGGTAAAAACTTTGAATGGTCAGCATCGGTGCACACAAGGGATGTGGTGCAGCCGCGATGGGCAAGGCATCGGCATGCGTGTCATCGGGCGCAGCCGTCCAGACCCGGGCACCGCGGGACCGGAACACTTGCGCGGTATCCAATGCACCGTTCAAGGTGGCGTCATTTTGACTGAACAGCAGAATCGGGAAATGTGAGTTGACCAGTGCCATCGGTCCGTGTCTCACCTCCGCGATACTGAATGCTTCGGCATGCAGCCCGCAGGTTTCCTTGAATTTGAGCGCAGCTTCCTGCGCAGCACCGAGACCGAAACCACGACCCAACACAAACAGATTCTCCGCATCGGTCAGGCCTTCCACCAGCGCTGACCAGTCCTGCTCGAACGCGCTGCGCAATGCATCGGGTGTCGCGTTCAGCGCCTGCATAAGTGTCCTATCGTTTTTCCAGTGTGCCACCAGATGCAGGATAGCCGCCAACGCGCCCAGGTAACTCTTGGTGGCGGCGACACTGCGCTCGGCGCCGGCCTGCAGGGGAATAACCGTATCGGCGGCGGCGGCCAGGGGCGAGTTTTCGACATTCACCAGGGCGACAACATACGCCCCGGACTCGTGCGCCATCTTGGCACAACGCACCAGATCGGGACTCTGACCGGATTGCGAGATCACGAGATATAAAGCGTCGGTGAGATTTTGCGGTGCGCCGTATATGGAACTGACCGATAAAGAGGCGGAAGCGGTCGCGTAACCAAGCTGGGTTTCGATTGCGTACTTGGCGAAGGTCGCGGCATGGTCGGAACTGCCGCGTGCACAGGTCACCACAAATCGCGGCAGGTGGGAACGCAACCGCGCTGCGAGCGCGCTAACGAGCTTCTCGTTGCGTGAGATTTGTCGCTCGACAGCGGCAGCAGCATCGCCCGCTTCGGCAAACATCAATGTCTCGTGTGCCTGCATCATTCGCTTTGCAACTCGGCGACGAAATCGTAAGCGTCACCGCGATACCACGAGCGCGTGAATTCGACCAGTCGCCCATCCGCGAGAAAGCTGCGCCGTTCTATCGCCAACGCAGCGCTGCCGACGGGCAGTTGCAACAGTCGTGCCTGGTTGGTGTTCAGGTTGACGGCGCGCAGACGTTGCAACGCACGTACCGGATGACAGTCCAAGGCGTCGAGTGCCTCGTACAGCGAATCGACGACCTGGGCAGGATCGCGCAGGATCGCGTGCGGAATCACGCTTTGTTCTATCGCGAGCGGTGCGTCGTCGGCATAGCGCAAGCGATGCAGGCGCACCACCCGGCTGCCGGGTGACAGGTTCAGAGCCATCGCTTCTTCGGGCGTGACTTCCCCCACTTCACGCTCCAGAAATACCGAACGCGGTTTCAGCCCGCGCGCCCGCAGATCCTCGGTGAAGCTGGTTATCTTCGAGAGCGGTTTGACGATGCGTTCGGCGACAAAGGTGCCGGCGCCGCGGCGCTGGATCAAAACCCCGTCTTCGACCAGACCGGCGAGCGCTTTGCGGACGGTCACGCGTGACAGCGCCAGTTGCTGGGCCAGTTCCCGCTCACTGGGCAGGCTGTGGCCGGGGCCTATTTCACCGCTTTCCACGCCCTGCCGGATCACGCGACGCAACCGTAAGTAAGCGGGCAGGTGGCCGCTTTTTCCGGAGCGCTGGAATTCGCTGATCAAGTTTGAATCCATGTAAAAAAGATACCAATACAATACCAATTTGTCAAATGGTATCCAGTATAGAGCTTATTGGTATTCTAGTGGTATCTTCGTAACCATGGATACAAAAACCCGGGTAACAGAACCCTGCGATCTCGTCATTTTCGGTGGCAGCGGCGATTTGGCCACGCGCAAACTGTTGCCCGCGCTGTTCCGGCGCTTTGG
>JBOIBL010000092.1:0-24230 GCA_050739495.1 Gammaproteobacteria bacterium
CGTCGTCTGCACACGGTCATGGAACGGCTGTTCGAATCCATCTCGTTCGAGGCCGCCGACAAGAGCGGCAAGAAAGTCGTCATCGATGCCGCTTACGTCGACAAGCAAGTCGGCGAACTGGTGAAGGACGAGGATCTCAGCCGGTACATCCTGTGAGTGGTGTTGCTCGCCCGACTGAGATTCGGTTGCGCAAATCGGCCGGCGTGTTGGCAGTGACATTCGACAATGGCGAAGCGTTCGAACTGCCTTTCGAATACCTGCGGGTGTTTTCGCCGTCCGCCGAAGTGCGCGGTCACGGCACCGAGATTCTGCAGGTCGGCAAGGAGAACGTGAAAGTCACAGGCATCGAGCCGGTCGGCAGTTATGCCGTGCGGCTGATCTTTGACGATGGCCACAATACCGGCCTGTATTCCTGGTCGGTGCTGTATGACCTTGGCAGCAATCAGCAAGCCAACTGGTCCCGCTATCTGCAGCGCCTCAAGGAGGCTGGCGTCCAGCACAAGGCCGGCTGATTCCGATGCCGCTGCGGGATGGGGATGCCGGCTGATAGAATGCCCTCCCCGATCTCAGAAATATCGCCATGTCCGGCAGCGAAAAAACCCATTTCGGCTATCAGGAAGTGCCCAGCGGCGAGAAGGCCCGGCGGGTCGCCGGCGTATTCAGTTCGGTGGCTGACAATTACGACCTGATGAACGACCTGATGTCGTTAGGCGTGCACCGCCTGTGGAAGCGCTTCACGCTCGGGCAGACTGCTCTCAGGCCCGGGCAATCCGCACTGGATCTGGCCGGCGGTACCGGCGACCTGGCCCGCGGTTTGGCACGACAGGTAGGCGAGAGCGGCAAGGTAGTATTGGCCGATATAAATGCCGCGATGCTGGAACATGGCCGGCAGAACCTGATCGACCGCGGTGTCGTCGGCAATGTCGAATTCGTGCAGGCTGACGCGGAACGATTGCCATTCCCCGACCGGCATTTCGATTGCATCACCATCGGCTTCGGGCTGCGCAATGTCACCCGCAAGGAAGCCGCACTCGCCAGCATGTACCGCGTTTTGAAGCCAGGCGGCTGTCTGCTGATACTGGAGTTCTCCAAACCCGTCGCGCCCGCGCTGCGATCGATCTATGACCAGTATTCGTTCAAGGTGCTGCCGCAGCTCGGCAAGCTGGTTGCGAAAGACGAGGCGAGCTACCGCTATCTGGCCGAATCGATCCGCATGCACCCGGATCAGGAAACTCTAAAAAGCATGATGGAAACGGCCGGTTTCGAGCGTTGCAGTTATTTCAATCTGACTGGCGGCATCGTGGCACTGCATCGGGGCTATCGGTTTTGAGCGCTTCGCCCTTCACTGCGCTGCTCGCCGCTGGCGTCGAATTTGCGCTCAACAACGGGTTGCGCGGTTCCAATGCCGCACAGCAGGATTTGCAACAGCTTGACGGCAAAGTCATCGCGCTGGAATTGAAAGAGTTTCCCCTGAAACTGTACTTCCTGCCGCAGGCAGAGCGAATTAATGTGCAAGGCACGCATGATGGCAAGCCGGACATGACGGTGCGGGCGCCGAGTGCCGCGTTGTTGCAGGCCGCATTGCGTCGCGATGATGTGCCACCCAAGGGCATCGAGATCAACGGTGATGCAGAAACAGCGCAGATATTTTCGCGAATGCTGAAACAGGCGGATCTGGATTGGGAAGAACTGCTGTCGCAGCACATCGGCGATGTGGCCGCGCACCAGATCGGCAATCTGATTCGCGGCACACTGCACTGGGGGCGCGATGCATTGGATCGTGTGAGTCGCGATCTGGCCGATTATCTGCAATTCGAGACCGGAGTACTGCCACAACGCCATGAAGTGGATGCGTTCCTGAATGAAGTGGATCGCTTGCGTGATGATGTCGAACGTTTCGCAGCACATGTCGCACGCACGTCTAACAAACGAAAATCACCATGATCACACCCCGCCAGACCTTGCGCTTGATGCGTATCAACTTCGTGCTGGTACGGCACGGTCTCGATGAAATCGTCCTGGCGACCCATATCTTCCGTCCGGTACGGTTCCTGATTTATCTGTCACCGTTCTACTGGTTGCGTTCGCGTGAGGCTTCGCGTGGCGAACGTATCCGGCGGGCGCTGGAAGACCTGGGACCGATCTTCGTCAAGTTCGGACAGATGCTGTCCACGCGCCGCGACCTGCTGCCACTCGACATCGCGGACGAACTGGCCAAGCTCCAGGACCGGGTTCCCCCGTTTCCCGGTGCGCAGGCACGAGCCATGGTGGAACGCGCCCTGCACGCATCGGTCACCGAATCGTTCGATAGCTTCGATGAAACGCCGCTGGCCTCGGCCTCGATCGCACAGGTACATGCGGCCCGGCTCAAGGATCAACGCGAAGTCGTGGTGAAGGTGTTGCGTCCCGGTGTCGAGCGGGTGATCCGCGACGATCTGGATGTATTGCATCTGTTGGCAAGTCTCGCGCAACGTTACTGGCGGGATGGGCGGCGTCTGCGCCCACGCGAGATCGTCGATGAATACGAAAAGACCGTGCTCGATGAACTCGATCTGATGCGTGAAGCGGCGAATGCCGCACAACTGAAGCGTAATTTTGAAAATTCGACGCTGCTGTATGTGCCCGAGGTGTACTGGCCGTTCGCTCGTCGCAACGTGATGGTGATGGAACGCATCCGTGGTGTACCGATCAGCGACATCGCTACCCTTGCCGCACGCGGTACCGATATGCAGCGGCTGGCCGAGAACGGAGTCGAGATCTTCTTCACCCAGGTGTTCAAGCACAACTTCTTTCACGCCGACATGCATCCGGGCAACATCTTCGTGGATGTCGCTGACCCGAAGCGCCCGCGTTATATCGCCGTGGATTTCGGTATCGTCGGCAGTCTGAGTCCCGACGACCAGCATTATCTGGCCGAGAATTTCCTGGCGTTCTTCAACCGCGATTACCGCCGCGTCGCGGAGTTGCACGTACAGTCCGGCTGGGTGCCGGTGGGTACCCGCGTGGACCAGTTCGAAGCCGCGATCCGCACCGTCTGCGAACCGATCTTCAACCGGCCGCTCAAGGACATCTCGTTCGGCCAGTTGCTGGTGCGCCTGTTCCAGACCGCGCGCCGGTTCGAGATGGAAGTGCAACCGCAGTTGGTATTGCTGCAGAAAACCTTGCTCAATATCGAAGGCCTGGGTCGTGAGCTCTATCCCGATCTCGATCTGTGGCAAACCGCAAAACCGTTCCTGGAAGCGTGGACCCGCGAGCAACTGGGGCTGAGCGCCACGTTGAAGAAAATCCGGGCCGGCCTGCCGACCATCCGCGAATTGCTGATTGAGGGACCGGCGCGCATCAATCAGATTCTGCAGCAACTCGCGACTGGAAAGTTGCAGCTCGGTCTGCGGGATCAGCAGATCGAACGTCTGCAGGAACTGCAGCGGCTGCGCAATCAGCATCTGTATCGCGCTGTCGCAGGCGGTGCGTTGATTATCAGCGGTACCTTGTTGCTGGGGATGCATACCGGCCCGCTGTGGCTGGCTGCCTTTATCGGCGTGTCGGGCGGCGCCCTGCTGATTTGGGGTTGGTTGAAAAACTGATCTCCACTGCCACGGCGATCAGCGTGGCTTCGAAAACCCGGCAACCGGGAACACATCCTGCGGTAGCAGCAACGGATGCGCCTGTTGCAGCTGCACGATCTCTGATACCGGCACCAATTTAATCCCTTGCGCCGCCAGCTTCGGCAATTCCCGCGTCAACACTGCGAGCGTGGCGGAACGCGGATGGCCGATGGCAAGCGCAAAGCCATCTTCGTGCGCGAGTTTCAGCAGACGCTGAAACTGGAATTCGACCGCCGCTTGGGTATTGGTGTCATCCAGGAATACATTCCGGCGTGCAGCTGGCACGCCGTATTCGCGCGCTACACCGTATGCGACGCTATCCACCGAGGTGTAACTGTCGATGTAAAACAGTCCGGGTGTCTGCGCCAATACCTGCATGATCCAGGCCATGTCGCCGGGATGCTGGGTGATGAGGCTGCCTTCGTGACTATTGACGCCGACCAGATGCGGGATCGAGGCCAGATCGCCGCGCACGGTGTCCTGGATTTCTTTCCGTGTCATGTCGAGCGTGATGCCGCCGGGACCGAGTGGCATGTCGCTGACCGATTCCATCGGCAGATGCAGCATGACTGGTTTGCCGCTGGCATAGGCGAGATCGGCGATCTGTCTTGAAAACTCGGTGTGTGGCAGGATTGCGCAAGCGACCGGTCCCGGCAAGGCAACGGTCTGCTGCCCTTCTTCCAGCGAGTTACCAAGATCATCGATGACGATCGCGACCACCGGTTGCATTGCCGTGGTCGCTGCGGGTGCCGGTTTGGTCTGCGCCTGTGCGGTCAAACTGAAGCAGGCAAATCCCAGTATGAAGAAGAAGCACCCCTTCATCCCTAGGCGTTCAGTTAACGTGTAGACGCGACGCACGGGTACCTTGAACCGCCGCGTATCAATAGCCTGCAATCGCGGTCTGTTTCCCCCTTTGGAAAAGGGGGATGAAGGGGGATTTTGGAAATGAAAATCCTCCCCCGCCCTCCTTTTCCAAAGGAGGGGGTTGAAAGAGCAAGCCGTAGCACGCTGCGCTACCGATTCCTGTCCATCGCTCAACATTTTTACTGAACGCCTAACCCTTCATCCGTGGTTGTTTCGGTTACGTTCCAGACTCAGGCCCTTCAGCAGATTCAGCGCCTGATACAACTGAAAATCCTGCGCCGCTAGTTGCTGCTCGGCGACGCCGTCATCGCCCGCTTGCGGGGTAGGCGAAGTATTGGAAAGATGCCCTTCGAGATTGGACTCCTTGAGCATATCTACTCCGGCATGCTGGTTCTGGCTCAATTGCAACGGTGAGACGACGATGTCGGGGGCGATGCCTTCCGCCTGGATGGAATGTCCGGATGGCGTGTAATACAACGCAGTTGTGAGTTTGATCGCGTCACCCTGCGGCATCGGGATCACCGTTTGCACCGACCCTTTGCCGAACGTCCGTTCTCCCAGAATCAACGCACGATGATCATCCTTGAGCGCACCCGCCGTAATCTCCGCCGCCGATGCCGTACCGCCGTCCACCAGTACGATCATCGGTGCACCATTCAGGACATCGCCGCTGGTCGCGCGGCGCACGAAATTTGCATCCGCTGCCCGGCCTTTCGCCGAGACGATGATGCCGCTGTCCAGGAATGCATCCGATACCGATACTGCCGCATCCAGCAAACCGCCGGGATTGTCACGCAGATCCAGTACCAACCCATTCAGCGACGCCTTGTTATGCTTGATCAGCATCTGCACCGCGCTGCGCACACCACTGCCGGTGTCGTCCGCGAACTGGCTGATACGCACATAGCCGAAACCCGGCGCCAGCAAATGACTCTTTACACTGCTCAGATGCACTTCGGCACGCGTGAGTTTGATGTCCACAGGTTTGTCGGCATTCGGATGCAGGATGGTGAGCGTCACCTCGCTGCCCGCCACGCCACGAATCAGCTTTACGGCCTGATCCAGCCCCATGCCATCCAGTGCCGTACCGTTCACGCGCAGGATTGCATCGCCGGCCTGAATGCCGGCTTTGGCAGCCGGGGTGTCGTCGATGGGGGAGATGACGATGATCTGTCCCTGATCCATGCCCACCTCGATACCCAGACCGTTGAAATCACCGGTGGTGAAGGTTTGCATCTGATCGAAATCGGCCTTGTCGAGAAACGCGGAGTGCGGATCGAGCCCGGAGAGAACGCCGCGGATCGCGCTCTGGATGAGGGTCTTGTCATCGACTGGTTGCACGTAATCCTGCTTGACGAGTTGCATGACGTCCACCAGCAATCGCACGTCCTGCCAGGGTAATTGCGTGGCTGCCCCGGTTTGCTCGGCGTCAGTTTTTGCGGGCACGGCCGCAGCCCATGCACCCGTTGTAACCGTCAACAATCCCACGAATATGGCTGGGAACAGATACGAACGCGACGGCATGGCGGGATTCCTCAGGTATGCATGTACTGCTTTGACTATGCGCATGGTAGCGCGTTCCACCCGCTACGCGGCGGGCAAGCGGCCGCGACACCATAGGCGTGGATTGAGCGGCCGGTTCTTGTGCCGAATCTCGAAATAGAGCGCCGGTTGTTCCTGGCCACCACTGTCCCCCAGGGTGGCAATGACCTGGCCTGGATGCACCCAATCACCGACCTGCGCATATAGACTCTGGTTATGCGCATAGATACTCATGTAACCGGCGCCGTGATCCACGATTACCAGCAGGCCGAAACGCGGCAACCAGCCGGCATACACCACGCGTCCCCATGAAATCACTTTCACTGCAGTGCCCATGGGCGCCGCGATGAGATCCCCTTGCGCCGGCAGCCGCTTGCCGACCAGCGGTTCACCGAAACGATGTGCCAGTTTGCCCGCGACCGGCCAGTTGAAATGCCCTTTCAATTTGGCGAACTCGCGAGTTTTCTCCAGGTCCGGGGGGATATCCGAAAGCGCTTGCTGGAGCGTGGCCAGCAAATCCTGGATGGCTTGTTCGTCATGATGGAGCCGGGCCAGTTCGGCGTTGCGATCATGGATATCGGAATTGATATGCGCCAGCAGCCGTTTGCGGGCATCACGTCCGGCCTGCATGCTGGCCAGGGCCTTGGCGCGCTGATCGCGAAGCTGCGACACGTCGGCGAGTTGCGCCTTGACCTGCTCATTGACGGTAGCCAGGGCCTGGAGTTCGCTGCGTACTGCATGAATTCGGGTGGCGCGCGCCTGATTCAGATAATCATAATAAGTCAGCAGACGCTCCACCGTGGCCGGGTCCTCTGCATTCAACAGCAGTTGCAGTTCCGAATTGCGGCCTTCCGCATAGGCCGCGCGGATCTGCGCCGCGAGGGCCGATTTTTGCTGGTCGAGTGCGGCCTGCTTACGGGCTTGTTCATGTTGCAGGACATCAAGCCGGCTCTGGGCAGTGGCGACCTTGGCATCCAGTTCGCGCAGCTTGGCGGCGGCCCGGGCGATGTCACGCTCGGACTGACGCAACTGACCCTGCACCGCGCTGCGCCGGTCCACATCCCGGTCCATGCGTGACTGGACCGCATTGATCCGGGTCCGAAGCTGCTCGAGTTTGTGCTGTTGGACAGCGGCGGCATCACCACCGGCAGCCGCGGCACCAGACCCGACCACCAGCAAGGCAATGGCAACGACAGTGGAAAAGCGGGTCATGCGGTAAGGCTGGGCTCTCTGTGGTGCGGGGCATGGACACGGGCAGTTTAACAGGCTGCTGCGGCAGCACCTGCGCCGGCGGCCTGCCCGCTCGATGCGGCTGCTATACTACCGGCCCATTTTTTGACCAGTCCAGCGAACCCCATGCCACGCCTGCTTGAATTTGCTCATCATCACCCCTACCTCATCGGTGCCGCGATCCTGATTGTGGCGCTGTTCATCGCCGACACCCTGTGGCGGCGCTTGCGCAAGTTCCGGGAGACCTCGCCGGCAGAAGCCGTGTTGCTGATCAACAAGGGTGCTGCGGTGGTCGATATCCGGGCAGCGAAAGATTTTGGCGCCGGCCATATCATCGGTGCGCGCAACATCCCGGCCGCGGAATTCGATGGCCGCATCGCGGAACTGGAGAAGTTTCGCGAGCAGCCGATCCTGATCTACTGCCAGAGTGGACAGACCAGCCAGGGTCGCGCGACCGCATTGGCCAAGGCCGGCTTCCAGCAGGTACATAGCCTCAAAGGTGGACTGAGTGCCTGGCAGAGCGACAATTTTCCGCTGGAGCGGAGCTGATATGGAGCCAGTCATGCAAACCGTAACCATTTACAGCACCCGGGTCTGCCCATACTGCATGCGCGCCAAGGCCCTGTTGAGCGCCAAACAGGTGGCCTATACCGAGGTCATGGTGGATACCGATCCGGGCAAGCGCATCGAGATGGAACACAAAAGCGGCGGACGCCGCACGGTGCCGCAGATTTTCATCGGTGAACATCACGTCGGTGGATTCGACGAACTGTACGCACTCGATCGCAAAGGCGAACTCGAAGCACTGTTGAATAGCTGAAACCGATTAATTCCTGCCAATCACTCAATCACACGGGGATATTTTTCATGGCCGATAACACCACGCCCGCCGCTGCAGCAAACACCGCGCAGAGCGCTGACAAGCAGATCATGCTGCAACGCATGTACGTTAAAGACTGTTCGTTTGAATCGCCGCGCTCACCGGCGATCTTCGGCACCTCGTTCACTCCCGAAATCACCGTCAACATGCACACCAACGCCCAGCCGCTTGAAGACGGCAACGTCGAAGTTGTCTTGCAGATGACTGCTGAAGCCAGCCATGAAGAGCGCACGGTGTTTCTGGTCGAGGTACAACAGGCTGGCCTGTTCACTCTCAAGGGTTTCAACGAACAGGAACAGGCGATGATCCTCGCATCTTATTGTCCCAACATCCTGTTCCCTTACCTGCGCGAAGTGGTGAGCGATCTCACGCTCAAGGGCGGCATGGCACCATTAATCCTGCAACCCGTGAATTTCGATGCCTTGTATGCGCAGCAGGCCGGATTGCAGGCAGCGGGCAACGGCGGCGGTAACTGATCACCCGTATGGGTACGCTCAAGCCCATCGGTATTCTTGGCGCCGGCTCGTGGGGTACGGCGTTGGCGATCCTGCTGGCACGCAATGGCCGGCCGGTCACTTTGTGGTCGGTGGATGCAGCCGAGCTCGTTCCGTTGCGCAGCGACCGTGAGAACCGGCGTTACCTGCCGGGGATTCCGTTTCCTGAACTGATCGGGATCGAACCGGATTTGCGGGCACTGACCGAACAGACGAGCGATCTGCTGGCGGTCGTACCGAGTCACGGTTTCCGTGCGACGCTGGTGCAAGTGCGCGATCACGCACCGCGCGACTTGCGTCTGGCGTGGGCGACCAAAGGCTTCGAGCACGACACCGGTAAATTGCTGCACGTGGTGGCACGCGAAGTCCTGGGCGAGAAGGTACCGCTTGCGGTCTTGTCCGGCCCGACCTTTGCCCGCGAAGTCGCGGCCGGTCTGCCCACCGCGCTCACCATCGCGGCGACCGATGCGACGTTTGCGCAAATGCTTGCCGACAACCTGCACAGTGCGACCTTCCGCGCCTACACTTCGGACGACATGGCCGGCGTGGAAACCGGTGGCGCGGTGAAGAATGTCATCGCCATCGGCTGTGGTATCAGCGACGGCTTGAAGTTCGGCGCCAATGCGCGTGCGGCGCTCATCACGCGCGGACTCACCGAGATCACCAGATTGGGTCTGGCATTGGGTGCACGTGCGGAAACCTTCCAGGGTCTTGCCGGTCTCGGTGATCTGGTGTTGACCTGCACCGACGATCAGTCACGCAATCGGCGCATGGGTCTGGCGCTGGCCAGTGGCAAGAATCGTGCGGACATCGAACGCGAGATCGGTCAGGTCGTGGAAGGTGTACCGGCCGCTGAAGCGGTGCATCTGCTGGCACGCCAGCTCGGTGTCGAGATGCCGATCACCGAATGTATTTACCGAATCCTTTATGAAAACCTTTCCCCGCGCGATGCGGTGCAAGCCCTGATGAGCAGGTCCTTGAAGCAGGAAGTGTGATTCAAACGGTTGGGAGTGAAGAACAGGAGACTGTTCGCCCAGTGTGATAACGCTTCTTGCTCTTCACCTTAACTGCCGCCTTCAAATTCCAGTTGCCGCCAGGCTTCATACAACGTTACCGCGACTGCATTTGAAAGATTGAGACTGCGGTTTTCGGGCCGCATCGGCAGACGCAGGATCTGCTCCGGCGGCAGGCTATCGAGCATGCTCTGTGGCAGGCCGCGCGTTTCAGGACCAAACAACAATGCATCGTCGGCCCGGAAGGATTCGTCTGTGTAACGGCGCCGGCCGCGCGTAGAGACAGCGAACACCCGGCCCGGTTTTGCAGTCTCCAGATAGGCTTCAAAGCTGTCGTGTTCGCGTACCTGTGCCAACTCATGGTAATCGAGTCCGGCGCGCCGCACCCGGGCCTCCGATAACTCGAAGCCCAACGGCCGGATCAGATGCAAGGCTGCGCCGGCATTGGCGCACAGGCGTATGATATTGCCGGTATTCGGCGGGATTTCCGGTTGGTACAGGACTATGTGCAGCATCTTGGGATGGTTCGAGTGAGTATGAAACAGACAGCTTCGCTTCCCGATTCTCTGAAAACCAGTTTCTGCGGCCTGGAATTCGATTCGCCTCTGGTGCTGTTGTCGGGTTGCGTCGGATTCGGCGAAGAATATACGCGCGTGGCGGGTTTTTCCAACCGGGATGCGGGTGCGATCTGTCTCAAGGGCACGACCCTCAAGCCCCGGCTCGGCAACAAGCCGCACCGCTTGAGCGAGACGCCCTCCGGCATGCTGAATGCCATCGGTCTGCAAAATCCCGGTGTGGAACACGTGGTGAACAAGATCCTGCCGAGCCTGGATTTCTCGGAAACCCGTTTCATCGCCAACGTCTCCGGCTCCACGCTGGAAGAATACATAGATGTGACCCGCTGTTTCGACGCTTCACCGATTGATGCGATCGAGATCAATATCTCCTGTCCCAACGTCAAGGAAGGCGGAGTCCAGTTCGGCAACGATCCGGACATGTCCGCGCGGGTAGTGGCGGCCTGTCGCAAGGTCACCAGTAAGCCACTGATCACCAAACTCTCGCCCAACCAGACCGACATCGCGGAAAACGCCCGACGCTGCATCGAAGCAGGCACCGATGCCTTCGCGGTCATCAATACCCTGATGGGCATGAGCATCGACGTGGAGACGCGCCGGCCAGTGATCGGCAACATCCAGGGCGGCTTGTCCGGTCCGGCCATCAAGCCGATCGCTCTGCTCAAGGTGCATCAGGTCTATCAGGTAGCGAGGAACCATCAGGTACCCATCATCGGTCAGGGTGGTATCACCACTGCGCACGACGCGCTGGAGTTTCTAATGGCCGGTGCCTCGGCAGTCGGTGTGGGGACCGCACTCTTCTATGATCCGCTGGTATGCAAGAAGCTGAATGCCGGCATCGCCGATTATCTGGACCGGCATCATCTGCGGCATGTATCCGATCTGGTCGGCACGCTCGTCACCAGTGCTGAAAGTGAGGTAGCCTGCGCGGCAGGCTGAGTCCGGCATCGTTTCCGGATTCCGCGCACACGCTGATTCGACTGTTAATCGCCCTGTTCCTGCAATTTGCGCGTCAAGGTATTGCGACCGACGCCAAGGATGCGCGCGGCATTTTGTCGGTGCCCGGCAGCCTTGTGTAATGCTTCATCAATCAGGATCTGTTCCAGCTCGATACTGGCCTGTTCGAGTATGCCCTGCTGCCCGTTTGCAAGTTGCGCACGCGCCCAATTCCGGAGTGCAGCTTTCCAGTCACCGGTAGCATCCTCGGTCTGCCGGGACTCTCCAAGCAGCGTCGTCAGATCGCCACGATGGATAATGCGCCCCGGCGCCATCAGGGTCAGACGCCGACAGACGTTGCGTAATTCACGCACGTTCCCCGGCCAACCGCGATCATGCAAAAGCTGCATGGCATCCGCAGTGAGTCGCTTGGGCTCACAGGATAATTCACGTGCGGCGCTGTTCATGAACAGCTCCAGTAACTGGGGAATATCTTCGCGCCGCGACCGCAACGGTGGCACGTGTATGTGCATGACATTGAGGCGGTGGTACAGATCTTCGCGGAACTGCCCTGCCCTGACCCGCGCCTCCAGATCCTGATGTGTGGCAGCGATGACCCGAACATCCACTTTGACGGGATCGTGCCCGCCAACCCTGAAGAATTCACCTTCCGCCAGGACTCTCAGTAACCGGGTCTGCAGTGCAGCCGACATGTCGCCGATCTCGTCAAGGAACAAGGTGGCGCGATGGGCTTGTTCGAAACGTCCGATGCGCCGCACGTTGGCACCGGTAAAGGCCCCCCGCTCATGTCCGAACAACTCCGATTCCAGCAAGTCTGCCGGGATCGCTGCGGTATTGAGTGCAACAAACGGCTGATTGGCGCGCGGACTGTGCCGATGCAGGGCGCGTGCGACCAGTTCCTTGCCGCTGCCGGATTCACCGGTGATCAATACCGTGATGCTGCTTTTTGCCAGCCTGCCGATGGCACGGAACACATCCTGCATGGCAGCGGCTTCGCCGACCATGAAATCGACAACCGTGTCCTGACCAGATCCCCCGTGGTCAGCGTCTTGTGTCTGCAATGCGCGCGCGACAAGTGCGACAAGTTCATCCAGATCGAACGGTTTCGGCAGATATTCGAACGCCCCTCCCTGATAGGCGGCGACCGTATTGCTCAGATCCGAATGTGCAGTAACCACGATCACCGGTAATGTGGGGTATTTTGCGTGCACGCGCTTCAGCAACGCCAAACCGTCTTCACCCGGTAGCCGGATGTCAGTGATGAAAACATCCGGCTGTGCATTCGGCAACGCCTGGAGCATTTCTTCGGCGGTTACCATCGCCCGCACCGAATGACCGGCTTCGATCAGCGCTTCGCTCATCACCAATCGCAGTGAGGGATCGTCATCGACGATCCAGACATCATGCTGGTTGCTGTGCATATTGATTCCCGATGGGTAACAGGATCGAAAATACGGTATTACCGGGCACGCTGGTACATTCGATAAGGCCGCCGTGGCGACTGACCAGTTCCTGGGCGATAGCCAGGCCGAGGCCGGTACCGTGCGGTTTACCACTCACCAGCGGTGTGAACAATCTCGACTGCAATTCCGCGGGCACGCCGGGGCCATCATCGATGACCTCGAGACATGACACCAGACGATGCCGGATCCCGTTCAGGGTGTACTGGCGTGCGATGCGGGTGCGGAACGTGATGTTGCCCTGTCTGCCGACTGCTTCGATCGCATTACGTGCCAGGTTGATGATCACCTGGATGATCTCATCCTGATCCAGCACGAGTTCCGGCAGACTGGGATCGTAATCACGTTGCCAGCAGATATCTGTCCCGCTCCCGGCGCGCATCAGCTTTATGACGCGATCGATCAGTTCATGCAGGTTGCTTGTGATACGTTGCGGCGGACGATTTGGTCCCAGCAGGTTATCGACCAGCGCCGCGAGCCGATCCACCTCCTGCACGATGATGCGGGTGTATTCCAGCAAACGCGGCTCGGTCAATTTCCGTTCCAGCAGTTGCGCCGCCCCGCGCATCCCACCCAGCGGGTTCTTGATCTCGTGTGCCAGGCGCAGTGCGAGCGCTCGCGAGGCGGTGTGCCGTGCGCTTAATTCCTCTTCGCGGCTGATATGCAAATGACGTTCGAGCGGGATCAGTTCGACCAGCAGCTCCGGGGGCTGCCCTCCTTCTGCAATCGGTGTCACGGTCAGGTCCACGACGATCCGACGTCTCGATGCACCGCCTATCTCTAGCGCCAACTCCCGCCGGGTACAAATCTCGCCGCTGTGTTGCGCGCGAACAAGGGTTTCGAGCAGACCGGCGGTTTCCGGCAGATAGCTGCCGACACGGGTACCAAGTGCCTGCAGGCCTGACAAACCCAATAGCGTTTCAGCAGCCGGATTGAGATAGCCGATAGCCAGTGCAGCATCCAGCCACAGGATGCCGGTGGTCTGGTTTTCCACCAAGCTGCTGAGCAACTCCGGGTTGATTGCACCATTTGTGTGCATGCGCACCAGTATAGTGCATAACTGCCCTACTGAGGTGGTTTACCGTGGAAGACCGTGGCCTGACGGAGGTAGAAAGTCACCGGAGCAGCTTTGATCTCCTGGCCATCGGCGGTGTCCAGAACCGCTGAAACACTGTGCTGACCCCGATTCAGGTCATCGAAGGTGGCTGAAGTATTCGGCAGTGGCCCAAGCCGCTTGCCGTCCAGCTCAAAGGTCACGGTATCCCCGGGCGCCAACCCCGGGGTGACCTGTACCGACACCGTGACGCTCTGGGTATCCCAGATTGTCGACGCCGGCTTTGGCGAGGCAATGGAAAAAGTGTACTGCCTGCTGGCGGGCTTGGCTGAGGTCGCGGGCCGATCGCCGCCTTCCTCGGAAGAATTCTGGCCAGGTGGCGCCGAGTAACTCTGTGGCGAAGCGACCTTTACCTTCTTGGCACCGGGGTGTGGCTTATCCGAATAGTGCACGTTGCCCTGGGAATCGACCCATTTGTAGACCTGATCCGCCTGCACCAACGGAGCCATCATGATAAATGCCAGCAAAACGATAAAAACGATTTTTTTCATGATTGCAGCCTAGGCCAGAACGGATATCCGGGCAAGCGGACATGGCTATCACAACGGTTTAACCCCGGGTCAGGATGACCGCAGGTCAGAAGATCCTGGAAAGCGCAATCGCAACCGGACCGGCTCAGCTCTGTCGATCCGACCGGATCGTCATTGCCGGAAAAGGCATTGGTGGGCCCGGCGGAGCCGCCGGACTTTTCAGCGCGCGCTGCCACCAACCGACATGGCACCAGATGCCGAATTTGTAGCCCGCATTGCGATAGACACCGACCGGCACAAAGCCCAATGCTTCATGTAACCCGACACTGGCCGGATTGGGTAGCGTGATACCGGCATAAGCGGTGAAATAACCCTGCTCACGCAACAATGCAAACAAGTCCTGATACAGTGCACGCCCGATCCCGCAGCGCTGCGCATGCGGGCTCACATACACGGTGGTTTCGGCTGCCCATTGATATGCTGACCGTTCCCGATAACGGCTTGCATACGCATATCCCAGCAATTTATCGCCATCAACACTCACCAGCCACGGTAACTGTTGCAAGGTCTTCGCGATGCGCTGTGCCATATCCGCATCAGACGGCGGCTGCATCTCAAACGAGACACAACTGTCAGTGACGAATGACCGGTAGATAGCATTGATCGCCGGAACATCTTCGGGCCTGGCGGTTCGGATATGCATATATTAATGCGGCATATCGGACTGTAACGGCCACGCCATGGCGTGGCCGTTACTGATTCGTCTTATAAACTGAAATACATGTCGAACTCGACTGGATGCGTGGTCATGCGCAGACGGGTGACTTCCTGCATCTTGAGTCCAATGTAGGCATCGATCACGTCATCGGTAAATACACCACCTGCTTTGAGAAATCCACGATCGTTGTTCAAATGATCGATAGCCATGTCCAGGGCGTAACATACTTGCGGGATGTTCTTCTCTTCTTCGGGCGGCAGATTATAGAGATCCTTGTCCATGGCTTCACCGGGATGGATCTTGTTCTGAATTCCATCGAGCCCGGCCATCATCATGGCACTGAAAGCCAGATACGGGTTGGCGCTGGAATCGGGGAAACGGACTTCGATACGGCGTTTCTTCGGGTTGGCTACATAGGGAATGCGGATCGAAGCAGAGCGATTGCGCGCGGAATAGGCCAGCATCACTGGTGCTTCGAAATGCGGCACCAGCCGTTTGTAGCTGTTGGTGCTGGCATTGGTGAAGGCATTGAGCGCCCGTGCATGCTTGATGATGCCGCCAATGTAATACAGCGCGGTTTCCGACAAGCCGCCATACAGATTGCCGCTGAACAGGTTCTTGCCGTCCTTCGCCAGCGACTGGTGTACGTGCATGCCGCTGCCATTGTCGCCTACTAGCGGCTTCGGCATGAAGGTGGCGGTCTTGCCATAGGCATGCGCCACATTCATCACTACATACTTCAGCACCTGAACTTCATCGGCCTTCTTCAACAAGGTGCCGAAGTTGACACCGATTTCACACTGCCCTGCGGTCGCGACTTCATGATGATGGACTTCGGTCTTGAGCCCCATGTCTTCCAGTGTCAAACACATGGCTGAACGGATGTCCTGCAGCGCGTCGACCGGCGGTACCGGAAAATATCCGCCCTTCACACCGGGGCGGTGACCGAAGTTGCCGTCTTCATATGCGCGCTCCGAGTTCCAGCCTGCTTCCTGCGAATCGATCTTGTAGAAGCAACCGCTGATATCGGCACCCCAGCGGATGTCGTCAAAGATAAAGAATTCATTTTCCGGACCGAAATAAGCGGTATCCGCGATGCCGGTGGATTTGAGATATGCCTCTGCGCGTTTGGCAAGCGAGCGAGGATCACGTCCATAACCCTGCATGGTGGCCGGTTCGATCACGTCGCAACGCAGGTTGAGCGTGGTCTCTTCGAAAAACGGATCAATCACGGCGGTGGCAGCATCCGGCATCAGGATCATGTCGGACTCGTTGATACCTTTCCAGCCGGCGATGGAAGAACCATCGAACATCTTGCCGTCTTCGAACAGCTCTTCATCGATGGTATGTGCAGGCACGCTGACGTGCTGTTCCTTGCCGCGGGTATCCGTGAAACGGAAGTCCACGAATTTCACGCCTTCTTTGGCGATGAGATCGATCACTTCCTTGCCGGTCTTGGTAGTCATGGGGCTCGCTCTCCGAAACAGAATGGATGAAAAGGGGTTGCCTTTAAATTAAGCAGGAACTGTGCCAACTTTTTAACTTCGATAGTCCGGGCTCGGACGGGCCGAGATTGTTCATCATTGCACCATTTTGGTGCAATAGCTGCAGGGTCTTGGATTGATCTTGTCCTGCGTGTGCAAGTCTGTGATTTGACAGGCTATACTTGGCCGCCTTGCAAACCGGGCGGCGGGTCGCCCTGACAAATCGAATGGGCGCCAACAAAACCTTGAGCTTTCAACAGCTTATCCTGACCCTCCAGACCTACTGGTCAGGACTGGGCTGCGTCTTGCTGCAACCGTACGACATGGAGATGGGCGCCGGGACCTTCCATCCCGCGACCTTCTTGCGTGCGTTGGGTCCTGAACCCTGGTCAGCGGCTTATGTGCAGCCGTCGCGGCGTCCCACCGATGGACGTTATGGGGAAAATCCGAATCGCCTGCAGCACTATTACCAGTTTCAGGTCGTGATCAAGCCTTCCCCAGTCGATATCCAGGAATTGTATCTGGGCTCTTTGCGAGCACTGGGAATCGACCCTTTGGTACATGACATCCGCTTTGTCGAAGACAACTGGGAATCGCCCACCCTCGGCGCCTGGGGTCTCGGCTGGGAAGTCTGGCTGGATGGCATGGAAATTTCCCAATTCACCTATTTTCAACAGGTCGGCGGGCAGGAATGTCGGCCGGTCACGGGCGAAATTACATATGGGCTGGAACGCCTGGCCATGTATCTGCAGGGCGTCGAAAACGTGTTTGACCTGATTTGGACCGATGGCCCGCACGGGCGGGTCACTTATGGTGATGTTTATCATCAGAACGAGGTCGAGCAATCGAAATACAATTTCGAACTGGCGGATACGGACGCTTTATTCAAGTGGTTCGATTGGTGTGAAGGGGAGTGCCGGCGACTACTGGAGGCTGGTTTACCGTTACCTGCCTACGAGATGGTGCTGCGTGCATCGCACAGTTTCAATCTGCTTGACGCGCGCAAGGCCATCTCTGTCACCGAACGCCAGCGTTACATCCTGCGGGTAAGGGCACTGGCGCGAGCAGTCGCCGAAACTTATTACACAGCACGCGAAGCGCTGGGCTTTCCGCTGTTGCACAAGGCGGCTGGTTGAATGGAACACAAGGATTTTCTGGTCGAAATCGGCACCGAGGAACTGCCACCGAAAGCACTCAAGTCCCTGGCAGAGACGTTTTACACCGGAATCCAGGCCGGTCTTGCGTCGGCGGGAATTCACGATACAAGCGGCGACTACTACTTCTCACCCCGGCGTCTTTCGGTGTGTTTACGTGCGCTCCCTGATAAACAGGCCGACGTCGTCCAAGAACGACTTGGTCCGGCAGTACAGGCAGCATTCGACAAGGCAGGCAAACCCAGCAAGGCAGCAGAGGGATTTGCCGCTTCAGTCGGCACCAGCGTGGATAAGCTGCAACGCAAAACGACAGATAAAGGTGAACGTCTTGCCTGTACGCTCAAGATTCCCGGCAAGCCCTTACCCGAACTGCTGCCGGATATCGTCGCAGAAGCCCTGAAGAAACTGCCGATTCCGAAGCGCATGCGCTGGGGCGCCGGTGATGCTGAATTCGTGCGCCCGGTCCATTGGATCGTGATGCTGTTCGGCAAAGAGCTCGTACCGTGCGAACTTTTCGGTATCAAAGCCGGCCGTGAAACGTTCGGTCACCGGTTCCATGCCCCTGCCGCAATCAGCCTGCGTTCACCGGATGAGTATCCAGCACTTCTGGAACAACGCGGTCATGTCCGGGTCAACGATAAGAACGGTGGGTTATCCAGACAGATCCGGAAAATGACCTCGGACGAAGCCACTAAAGCAGGGGGCAAACCGGAGAATCTCGATTCCGGGCTGGCCGACGAAATCGCCGCGTTAACCGAATGGCCCGTCCCGGTGGTGGGCGATATCCCGGAACGTTTCATGACGTTGCCCGAGGAAGTGCTGATTACCACCATCGAAACGCACCAGCGCTATTTCCCGATTCGCGGCAGCAACAGCAAGTTGCTGCCGAAATTCATCACTTTCGCGAACATCGAATCGAAACAGCCCGATACCGTGCGCCAGGGTAATGAGCGCGTCATTACTCCGCGCTTGCAGGATGCCGCCTTCTTCTGGGAACTGGACCGCAAGACCCCGCTGGCAGGGCGGATTCCAGAACTGGATCGGGTGGTGTTTCAGAAGCAACTCGGCTCCTATGGGGACAAGTCGAGACGTGTCGCAGCACTCGCTGCAGCGATCGCGGCGCAGCTCGGTGCCGATCAGGAACAGGTTACCCGTGCCGCTGCGCTCGCCAAATGCGATCTGTTATCGAACCTGGTCGGGGAATTCCCGGAACTGCAGGGGACGATGGGTAAATACTTCGCCCTGCATGACGGCGAGCCTGCCGAGGTTGCACAGGCCATCGAGGAACAATATCTGCCGCGGTTCGCTGGCGATCGCCTGCCGCAAAGCAAAGCGGGGCAGGCACTTGCCATCGCCGACAAACTGGATACGGTGTCCGGAATCTTCGCCGCGGGCCAGGCACCGAGCGGTGACAAGGACCCGTTTGCATTGCGGCGTCAGGCGCTCGGGGTGCTGCGTATCATTATCGAATCCCGTCTGGAACTGGATCTGTCGAAACTGATCGCCTTCGCGATCGCCCAGTTCAAACAACAGGCGGAGCAGGGTGAGCTGCTCGCAGTATTGAACTTCTTCATGGAACGGTTGCGCGCCTATTATCTGGAACAGGGTATCCGCAAGGATGTGTTCGAAGCGGTGATGGCCCGTGAAGTCATGAACCCGTCCGAATTCAATCGTCGTATCGCCGGTATGCATGCGTTCATGCAGTTGCCTGAAGCCGCCAATCTGGCGGCTGCCAATAAACGAATCAGCAATATCCTGAGACAGGCGGATGCAACTACCACAAAACTCGATCCGGCCCTGTTTGAAACTTCTGCTGAAATCTCGCTGCTTGCTGCCATCACTTCCCTGGATAAAGAGATAGCGCCGTTTCTGAAAACCGGTGACTATACTGCCGTGCTCAGCAGGCTGGCTGCCTTGCGATCTCCGGTGGATGCATTCTTTGAAAAGGTCATGGTACTGGCTGAAGACCCTGTGCAACGCGACAACCGGCTTGCCTTGCTGGGCCGGTTGCAGAACATGTTTCTTCAAATCGCGGATTTATCGCGTATCCAGGTGGAGTGATGCGGCTGGTTATCCTGGACAGGGACGGTGTTATCAATCAGGACTCGGACGCCTATATAAAATCTCCCGATGAATGGATTCCGCTTCCCGGCAGTCTGGACGCGATCGTCCGGCTGAACCGCGGCGGTTTCACTGTGGTGGTCGCGAGCAATCAGTCCGGCATCGGACGTGGCCTGTTCGATCTGGCCACGTTGGAACGCATCCATCGGAAGATGACGGCTGAATTGGCCGCGCGGGGAGGGCATCTGGATGGGATATTTTTCTGTCCGCATGCGCCGGATGCAGGTTGCGATTGCCGCAAACCGGCGCCCGGCCTGCTGAGACAGATCGGTTCGCATTACGGCGTATCGCTTGATGCTGTACCGATGATCGGTGACAGTCTGCGTGATCTGCAGGCCGCGCATGCGGTGGGCGCGCGCCCGATCCTGGTGCTGAACGGCAAAGGTCAACGAACATTCGAACAGCTACCTGCTGAGTTCCGTGGTATCGAGGTCTATCCGGATCTGGCGACGGCCACGACGGCGTTATTGAAGGAGGGCGGATGATAAGCATCTTCTTTCGCTCTCTGCTGTTCAATATTTTCTACATCCTCTCTGCGACCGTGCTTTGTATCCCGGTGGCACTTTCGGCACCGTTCGGCCCGCGTCCCGGCTATCGAATCGCCTTGCTTTGGGTACATATGAATTTCTGGCTTCTCAAGCATCTGGTACAGCTTGATTACCGGGTAGAGGGACGCGAGAACATTCCGGAGCTACCCGCAATCGCTTACTGGAAACACCAGTCGGCGTGGGAAACGCTGGCGATGCTGGTAACGTTTCCCACCCAGGCCTGGGTACTAAAGCGGGAGCTCATGTGGGTGCCGTTGCTGGGTCAGGCGCTAATGGCGTTCGAACCGATCGCCGTCAATCGGGGATCCGGACATTCAGCTGTCTACCAGGTACTCAAGATAGGCAGGAAGCGATTGCTGGAAGAAAATCTCTGGGTGATGATTTTCCCGGAAGGTACCCGCATGCCGCCGGGCACTACACGCCGTTACGGATTAAGCGGTGCCCTGCTGGCGGATAGCACCGGCAGACCCATCGTACCGGTCGCGCATAATGCCGGTGACTTCTGGCGCCGCAACGCCTTCATGAAATATCCCGGAACCATCCAGATACGAATCGGTAAACCAGTGTACGCGCAAGGCCGAGCACCACAGAAAGTGAACGCGGAAATTCAATCATGGATCGAGACCCAACTGAAGGACATCAGCCCGGGGTACGCCGGCATCGTACTCGAGAAAAAGCCGCGGCGCTAAAATAGACTAAACAGCAGCCCGCTGAAACGCCGATCCACTATACGTCCAGGTTGGCCACGTCCAGCGCATTCCGTTCGATGAACTCCCGGCGTGGTTCAACCGCATCGCCCATCAGGGTGGTGAACACTTCGCTCGCACTGTTGGCATCCTCCACACGGACTCGCAACAAACGTCGCGTTTCGGTGTTCATGGTGGTTTCCCAGAGCTGCTCCGGATTCATCTCACCAAGACCTTTGTAACGCTGGATGGCCTGACCGCGTTTGGCTTCATCCAGCAACCAGCCCATGACTTGCTTGAAGCTGGTTACATCCTGGCGGCGTTCGCCTCGCGTGACATGCGCACCCTCGCTGATCAATCCGTCGAGTTGTGCACCAAGTGCAGCGATAAGTTTGTATTCCCCGGAACTGAAAAACTCCCTGTGGATCAACTTGTCTGTGGCAAGCCCATGGTGCGTGCGGGTAATTTTCAGGCTCGGGACTTCCCGGGACGCTTCCTTGTGAACCGCGACGGTGTAGCGGGTACCGCTCCCGTCATCGATGTTGAGACGCTGTTCCAATAACGTCGCCCAGTTGCTCAACCAGGCGGCGTCGGTGAAACGGTCCGTTGTCATTACTGGCACATAGAGCAGTTTTTCCAATACGCGCCCGTCATACCGCCGTGCCCAACGTTGGGTCATGGCCATTACCTCCATGTACTGAGCCGCCAGTGTCTCGAGCGCAGCACTGCTCATGGCCGGTGCATCCTCATTCAAATGCAGGCGGGCATCTTCTGTCGCAGCGCGCAACAGCATGCTGTTGAGCTCCGTATCGTCTTTGACATACTGCTCCTGCTTGCCGCGTTTCACCTTGTACAGCGGCGGTTGTGCGATATATATATGGCCGCGCGCGATCAATTCCGGCATCTGCCGGTAGAAGAATGTAAGTAACAACGTACGGATGTGTGATCCATCCACATCGGCGTCGGTCATGATGATGATACGGTGATACCGCAGCTTGTCTGGATTGAACTCTTCCTTGCCGATCCCGCACCCCAGCGCGGTGATCAACGTGCCGACTTCGGCTGAAGACAGCATCTTGTCGAAGCGCGCTTTCTCGACGTTCAATATCTTGCCCTTGAGTGGCAGGATGGCCTGATACTTTCGATCGCGTCCCTGCTTGGCGGAACCTCCGGCCGAGTCGCCCTCAACCAGAAACAATTCCGAAAGCGCAGGATCACGTTCCTGACAATCCGCGAGTTTTCCCGGCAAGCCGGCGATATCCAATGCGCCTTTGCGTCGCGTCATTTCGCGCGCCTTGCGGGCCGCTTCACGGGCACGGGCTGCATCGATCACTTTACCGACAATGATCTTCGCTTCGCCGGGTTTTTCCAGCAGGAATTCCTGCAATCTCTCTGCCATCAACGATTCCACGACTCCCTTCACTTCAGACGAGACCAGTTTGTCCTTGGTTTGCGAAGAGAACTTCGGATCCGGCAATTTCACCGAAACAATTGCAGTGAGGCCTTCGCGCGCGTCATCCCCGGTCATCGGAATCTTTTCCTTCTTCGCGAGACCCTCGGTTTCAATGTAGCTGTTGATGGTGCGTGTAAGCGCAGCACGGAAACCGGCCAGATGAGTGCCACCATCCCGCTGCGGAATGTTGTTGGTAAAGCAATAGACGGTTTCCTGATAGGAATCATTCCACTGCATGGCGATCTCGACCGTTACGCGGTCGCGGTCGCTGATGAAATGAAAAACGGT
This sequence comes from Gammaproteobacteria bacterium, assembly GCA_050739495.1. GTDB lineage: Bacteria > Pseudomonadota > Gammaproteobacteria > Natronospirales > REEB76 > DASSKW01. Next base: position 22,657 of record JBOIBL010000092.1, read on the forward strand.
GCCGTGCAGAGATTGCTTGTTGCGGTTCAGGTGCTCGACGAAAGCCTTGATCCCGCCTTCGTATTGGAACGTATCACGTTGATCGTTGCGTTCATCGTGAAGGAGGATGCGCACACCTGAATTCAGAAACGACAATTCGCGCAAACGGCGCGCCAGGATGTCATAGCTGAACTCAATATGTGTGAAGATGTTGGCGCTGGGTTTGAATCGTATCTCGGTGCCACTGCCCTCCGCATCACCTATTACCTTGAGCGGATATTGTGGCTCACCGTCGCGATAATCCTGTTCATGGAGTTTGCCGTCGCGTTTGATCGTCAGGTGCAGGTGTTCTGACAGGGCGTTGACCACAGACACGCCCACCCCGTGCAGGCCGCCGGAAACCTTGTAAGAATTGTCGTCAAACTTACCGCCGGCATGCAGGATGGTCATGATGACCTCAGCCGCCGAACGCCCCTCTTCCTTGTGGATATCTACGGGGATCCCGCGGCCATTGTCGCTGACTGTGACCGATTCGTCTTCGTGAATCGTGACATTGATCTCATTGCAATACCCTGCCAAAGCCTCGTCGATGGAATTGTCCACCACCTCAAACACCATGTGGTGCAATCCCGTCCCGTCATCGGTATCCCCGATGTACATTCCGGGCCGCTTGCGCACGGCATCGAGTCCTTTTAAGACCTTGATATTGCTGGAATCGTAGCGTTTTGTATCAGCCATTGGGAGGGGTTCCGATAAGATCAGCCATTATACCATTTGAGAGATTTTCCCCTGTTCCACGTGGAACACTCTGGGACTTAAGGATGCAGGCAAACTGTCCCGGCTGATGGCGGTTATTACGGTTTGGGCACCCGTGGTAACAACTTGATCGACGAATCGCGCCAAGTGCTCGGAATCGAGCTCCGAAGGCAAATCATCCAGCAACAAAACACAGGATCTGCCTGTGGCCATGCGGTAGACCGCTGTTTGGGCAAGCAGCAGCGTCCCGGCAAGCGCTTTCTCCTGACCGCGGGAAACCCTGTCGCGAGCGGGACGTCCGTCAACCTTGATTGACAGGTCTGCCCGGTGCGGACCAACCTGTGTGCCGCCTTGCTGACGATCGCGTTCCCGATTAGCCGCCAGCGCTTCCCCCAGAGTCTGTCCCTCAGTCCACCCGGGGCGATATTCAAGGTTGACTGCGAGCTCACCGAGCGCGCCCTGGGCCCACAGTTCGGCGGTCCTGGAAAACCCCTCCAGATAGCGCCGGCGGAATTTATCCAGTAGCTCTCCAGAACCGGCTAACTCATTGTCCCAACCTGCTATCTCTCGGGCGGACCTGCCCCCACGCAACAAGGCATTTCTTTGCTGCAAGGCGCGCTGATAGCGCCTCCAGACAGCAATGAACGCTGGTTCCACGTGAAACACCCCCCAATCCACAAATTGTCGGCGGTGGCGGGGGCTCCCATCCACCAAAAGATGTGCTTGATTGTCCACAAGCTGGACTGGGAGGGTTTCTGCCAGTTCGGCCAGACCCGCCGCGGGCCGACCACCAATCCTGACCTTGAGGCTCCCTTGCTCACGCCCCAAACCCACGGTGG
>JBOIBL010000093.1:0-18191 GCA_050739495.1 Gammaproteobacteria bacterium
CTTTGGTACTTGGTCGTTTACCCTTAGTGTGCTCGGCAGGTTCTTTGCTTTTAGAGTCATTTGAATTAGAAGATGTATCCTTGGTTGATTCATTTAGATAAATGTGGCCCGTAGCTTCGTATTCAGTTCCATAGATTGCAAGGTTTTGTCCAGCTTCTGTTGGATCTGTACCTAAATACGAGACCAATAAAACTCCCCCGGCAATAGTCGCACCGCCAGCTATAGCCTCACAAGCGCCGGATACCAGACAAGCTCCGGAAATAAGTGGTGCGCTCAGAGTGAGTGTATCTGGTGGATCTTTTCCATCCGGATCCGTATACCGATACGGATTCCCGTTGGCATACCAATACAGATTGAAATGTCCCGGACTGTCCGGACTGAACCCCACCGGATCCACACTCAGAAACCGTCCGATTACGGGATCGTAATAACGCGCCTGCATGTAAACAAGCCCGGTGGCCGCATCGTTGCGGTGGCCGGTGAACCCGGGGCCATCCGAATCAGCCTGCTGATACTGCTGCCCGTACGGCGTGTAGCTCTGCCGCCAGATCACGGCGCCCGTGCTGTCGGTCTTGGCCACCGGGTTACCTAACGGGTCGGTCATGACATAGCGGGTGATGGTGGTGTTCGCCTGCACCGTTAAGGTGGCGATTAGCAAGCCTGTACCAATCAGGGCGATGGCTGCTTGCTTGATTCGATTTGTCATGTTGTTCATGTCTCTCTCCCGATCAGATTCTAGCTGCCACATTGCATGATTTCGGGCTGGATACCGTCGCCACTTACAGCACTGCCACTGTTCATGGGTCCGCTGCCTGAGTGGCAGAACACGGTTTCAATCGCGGACCCGCTCCATGTCCCGCACGAAGCGGTCGGGTGCGCGCTGGTGCCATTGCAGGCACGGGCCCGGTTGTAGAGCTTCATCGGGTAGCCGGCACCCGGTTCGTAGCCTGGGGTGAACGTCGCGCTGTGCCCGGTGCCATCGTTTACGGGGCTTGCGCCAGAGGGACTTGAGAGCCTGTAAATCCTTTTGTGTAAACGCCCGTCATAGGTGAGTCATCACACGGTCTTCGAACTCGATAGTAAATCTGTTTAAGGCTGCTTTCCAGTTGTGAATCGGTTTGGTCCATCGCGCAGAGGCGGCCTGGATCGCGAGGTACACGACCTTCAACGCCGACTCGTCATGTGGGAAGATTTTGCGTTTGCGGGTCGCATGCCGAATCACACTGTTCAGTGATTCAATCGCGTTGGTTGTGTAGATCGCCTTGCGAATGTCGTTCGGATAATCGAATAGCGTTATCAGGTTCGGCCAATGCCGATCCCAGCTCTTGCTGATTTGCGGGTATTTGCCGTCCCAGGTTGCGGCAAAGTGGTCGAGTTCGCTGCGCGCTTCGGCTTCGGTCGCCGCCTGATAAACTTTCTTGAGGTCTGTGGTCACTGCCTTGTAATCCTTCCAGGACACGTACTTCAGGCTGTTACGTACCATGTGCACGATGCACAGCTGGATACGGGTGTTCGGATACACCGCTTCGATCGCGTCCGGAAATCCGGTCAGTCCATCCACGCACGCGATCAGGATATCCTTGAGTCCCCGGTTCTGCAGTTCGGTTAACACGCTCAGCCAGAACTTCGCGCCTTCGGTCTCAGCGATCCACAGCCCCAACAGCTGCTTCTTACCCTCTAGGTCGATGCCCAAGGCCAGGTAGATCGATTTCTTGATCACCCGCTTGTTCTGCCGCACCTTCACCACAATGCAGTCCAGATAGATGATGGGGTAGAGCCCATCCAGCGGCCGGTTTTGCCACTCCGTGACCTGCTCGATCACCGCCTCTGTTACCTTCGAGATCAACGTCGCCGAGACGTCCGCTCCGTACATCTCCTTGAACGCGGCCACGATCTCCCGCGTGGTCATGCCCTTGGCGTACAGACTCAGAATCTGGTCATCGAATGCCGTCAGACGGGTTTGTCCCTTGCGCACCAGTTGCGGCATGAAACTGCCGTTCCGGTCGCGTGGCACCTCGATTGGCACTTCGCCGTGTTGGCCCTTGAGCGTCTTGTTGCTCTTGCCGTTGCGGCTGTTGCCGCTGTTCCGGCCGGCCAGCGCGTGCTTCTCGTAGCCCAGGTGGTCATCCAGTTCGGCGTTCAGTGCCGTTTCCACTGTCAGCTTGGTCAGCAACGCGGATAGATTTCCGAGATCCTTCTTGGTCTTCACGTGCTTGGCCAACTCCGCGACCAGCGCCTTCAACTTGGTCTCGTCCATTGCTGCTTCCATCGACTTGCTCCTGTATAAAGGTATGCGCCAATGGGCAGTTACACAAATTTATTTACAGGCTCGCTGCGGGAGCGGAACCCCGCTCTCCAGAGCAGTCCGGCCGCAGGCCGCGCCTCATTTCCACGCATCGCGTATTCGCACCCTCTCCCCAGCCCTCCCCCACAGGGGGAGGGAGTGAGAACTCTTCGACTTCGGCACCTACCCGGTTGTGCTCCTGCGTTTCCGGGACTTCCGCCTACATGGCGGTCGGCAGGTTTTTGCTCCTGCAAAACCTGCACTTCCCACATCCCTGTGGGTCGCGCACGGAATGACGATGATTCGCTGTCCCTTTAATAGAAATAAACCCTGCAAAATGTGTGTTTTATGACAATCCTGGCCCTGAACCCCCTATATTTCACCTATCCCCCTGTTTTTCCTATCTTTACCCCCTTAAAGCTGCTATAAAGTGCGGGCGTTATACGCACCGCCAGAGATAGCTATTGAGATTCCCTCTTGTTGCCTTCCCTAGACTGTAGCGATAACGAACTGAATGTTCCTTTCAGGAACGTTCGAATGTGTGTTCTTAATATTTTGAGAGAGAGTTATCGCAATGCAACAGAATAAACTTTACGTCGGCAATTTCCCTTATTCCGTGGACGAGGCGCAGCTGCGCGACCTGTTCGGCGGCTACGGCGAGATCACCGAACTGGCCCTGATCATGGATCGCGACACCGGTCGTCCGAAGGGTTTCGGCTTCATCACGTTCGCCAACCAGGCGGCCGCTGAAAAGGCGCTGGAATTGAACGGTCGTGACCTCGGCGGTCGTCCGCTGAAGGTTAACGTCGCTACCGACAAGCCCCGCACTGGCGGCGGCGATCGTGGCGGCAACCGTCCGCGCTGGTAAGCCGGCAAAGAATCTGAGACAAATCAGATGACGAAAAGCCCCGCTGCGAAGCGGGGCTTTTTTTATTGCGATTTTGGGTGACCTGGTTACAGAGAATTACTTCTGATGCTGATTTTCAGAGGTAACTTTACGTGCTTCGCATGTTCAATGAAGTTTCGATTATTTCATATCCGGCATTCGGCCCAATGTTTCAGTTTACCCCCGATATGACGTGCTGTCGTTGACGTGATTCAAAGATTCGGTGAATCAGGTTAATTCCCGATTATTCTGCAAGCTTGAGCCATGTGAACTGTGTAGTAGCGCTCATTTTTTAATTGTATTGCGTATTAACTGGGTACACGAAGACCATTGCCGATGCGTTTATACATATGCGGATGAAAAAGAAGCCGCAAAGGAAGGTGAAGCATGAATCCGGTCACCAATCCTGACATTAGTAATATTCTGAATCCACCGGATCTGTCTCTCGGCCAGCTTGTCTTGCACGCGGATCCCATCGTTCAGGCTGTGCTGATCCTGTTGCTGCTGCTTTCCATTTGGAGTTGGGCAGTGATGGCGGAAAAGGCCATTGAATTGATTCGGGCCAGGCACATGGTTAAAAAAATCGAGTCAGCTTTATCCGCTGGTCAGTTGCCTGAAACATTGTCCCTGAAGAGATCCCATCCGCTGCAGGGAATCTTTCTCGCCGGTGTTAATGAGTGGCAATTGGGGGCCGCACCGGGAATACGCGAATTGTCCGGCGAACGGCGTGAGCGAATAGAACGCGCCATGCACGATAAATTCGCCAGCGAGATGCGGCGGATGGAGATGCGATTACCGTTCCTCGCCACCGTGGGTTCTGCTGCGCCTTTCATCGGGTTGTTCGGTACCGTGTGGGGGATCATGAACAGTTTCACCGCGATCGCGCAGTCCCACGATACCAGCCTGGCCGTGGTGGCGCCGGGTATTGCCCAGGCTTTGATTGGGACTGCAGCCGGCCTTGCCGCAGCGATCCCGGCGGTGATGGCTTACAACAAATTCGCTTCCGAACTCGGACGCTATGCCGGGCGGCTGCAGACCCTGATCAGTACTTGTGGCGGCATGCTCGTCAAACGCGTCGCTCCGGTTCGCAAGGAGAGCTGATATGGCTATGCACATGCAACAACTCGCGTCCGGTAAAGACGACTATTCCGGCTATCGGCCGATGGCGGAAATCAACGTGACGCCGCTGGTGGACGTGATGCTGGTCTTGCTGATCATCTTCATGGTTACCGCACCATTGATGATGGCGCAGCTGCCCATCGAATTACCCAAGACCAGTGCAGATAACCTGGGCAAGCCGCCGACACCGCTTATCGTCGGCATGGATGCTGGCGGGCAGTATTACATCGGCGATAAATCCGTGGTCGTACGCGAATTGACGGTACAGTTGAGTGCCCTGGCGGACAAGAATCCGGATCGCATCGTATATGTGCGTGCGGACAAATCCGTGCCTTATGGTCAGGTGATGGATTTGCTGAGCATGGTGGGTCAGGCGGGGTTCTACAAGATCTCGCTCATGAGTGAGCAGCAAGGGAGTTGAAACGTGAGCCGCTTCGGTCAGGGGCTTGCGATCTCGACCGGATTGCATGCTGGTGTGATTGCGCTGGTGATTTTTGTAGTCGCCTGGAATCCTATTGAAAAGCTGCCCCGATCCAACCCGAGCTTCGCTCATGCCATTGCGATCACGCTGGCACCGCCGAGGGTGCAACCTGAACCACAACCTCAGCCACAGGTCGTGCCCAATACGCTGAAACCGGTTCCTGCTCTGCCGGCGATTCCCACCCAAGCGGTACATTCCGAACTGAATACGCCACCGCCAGTAGAAAAACCTACGCCGATATCCACGCCATCGCCACAGACCGAGCAGCAGCAGGTGGACTATGCACAGGTCGTCAGCGCCATCCTGGAGCAACACAAGCGTTATCCACGTCAGGCGATGGTGGCTGGTGAGGAAGGTGTGGTGGTGTTGTCGTTCGTCATTAACCGGCAAGGCACGGTACTTGCCTATTCCATCGTGTCTTCATCGGGCGAACCGAGTTTCGAAAACGAGGTGAGACGGCTCATACACAACGTGCAATTTCCTCCGTTTCCCTCCGCTGATCTGGACCAGCGAAAGAAGTTTCAGGTAGCGATCGAATTCAAACTCCAAGGCTGATTTGCAACGAAGGCCTGGGCAGACTGGGAATAGAAAAAGCCCTCCATTATGGAGGGCTTCAAAGGTCCAGCAGATGCTGGAACAGGCTCAGGGAAAATCGACCATCGTGGTCTGGTTCGCAGTGACCGTCGCCGCCTTGGTGGCAGAGAAGGTGAGCGTGTCGGTTACCGATGGATCATCGTCCGCTGCGCAGACCATCGCCAGTGTGTAAGCACCGGGCGCAAGGAATGCCTGGGTATAGGTGTAGTTGCCCGAGCTGCTGTTCAGGCTTGCCGAAGCGGTCGCGACCGGCTGTACCGATGATGTGGTGTTGATATCGGTTGGCGTCACGGCCGAACCAGAATAGATATAGACCGCGGGCGAACAGCTGGGGTCGGAGATTGCGACGCTTCCGAGGGTGAACGTATTGCTGACACTCCCGCTCAGAGTGCCGACCTGCTGGTTATTCATGAGCCGCAGCGCCGGCTTCAGGATGTAGATGCCATTGGCAAGCGTGATGGACTGGCGCAGATTGAAATCGATGGTGAAGTTGGCGATGTCGCCCGCGGCGAGCGTGAAACCGCTGACCAGCTTCAGGCCGGTCTGGTCGCCGCTGGGAATGGTCAACTGGTGCATATTGCCATCGCTGGTAGTGATGGTGGATTGACTCATATCAACCAGCAGCCGTATCCATTGATAGTTCCCGGCCGGGATGCTGACGCCGGTCAGCAGCGAAGCGCTGTTGCTGCCTTGCTGTTTGAGCAGATCGATCTGTTTCGGCATGGCGAAATCGTATTCCATCGCTGCGCCGCCAGCGCCCTGCAGTTGCACACCGGTGAAGGTCACGACCACACTGGTGGCGCCATCCACCGGAGTATCGGTGACGGCGAGATTCAGCGTGGCGTTGCCCGAAGAGGATGAATTGCAACCGGTGAGGGTAAACACGGAGAGCAGGCACAATGCAGCCAGGGGGTAGCATTTTTTGCTTGCAGACATGACGGGTTCTCCTCAGTGAACACGCCAATCAATATGCTGAATTCCTGCGTCGCCGACTGTGATAGCGTTCACAGCGCCATACCGTGAGCCGGGCATGTGTCCCACGTGTGACGATTTATGTTGATTTGATTTATAGTCTGCGTTAGTAATACACCCCACCGGTGTGTTTGCGAAGGAGCCGTGATGAGCAGCTTCAGTTATGTCTGGGAATTCATAGTCAATCCGGAACATCTCGGTGCGTTCGAGGCCGCATACGGTCAGGATGGCGAATGGGTGAAACTGTTCGGCCAGGATCCGGATTACATCCGCACCGACCTGCATCGGGATGTCCGCAACCAGCATCGGTTCATCTGCGTCGATCACTGGAAAACGCAGCAGGCCTGCATGAGCTTCCGTGAGCGCTACCGCAAGCAATACGATGCGCTCGATAAGGAGTTCCAGCAGTACACGGTCGATGAGCGCCAGCTTGGCAATTTCGATCTGTTGGGCTGAGTACGTGAACGTCCCGATCTCCCCGCAACGCGATAAAGACATGCTCCGCTCCGGCTGGAGGGCGTGGTTTATCTGGGGTGTGCCGTGGACGCTGATCATCGTTGCCCAATTCGCCGGCAATACCGTGCATACCATACTGTGGACTTTGGGTTTCGGTGCGACCGGGATCATCTGTATCGCGAATGCCCGCCGTTGCGGGCGCCGTCATTGTTTATATACCGGACCGCTTTATCTGCTGGCCGCGCTTGCATCGCTGCTCTACGGCCTGCATTTATTGCCTCTGGGTATCAATGGCTGGGGATGGATAATGGGTTTCGCACTGGCGGGAACGTTCCTGTTCTGCTGCGTGATAGAAACCGTGTTCGGTAAATACACATCGATCCACTGAACGTTCAAGAAGCAGTGGAGACATTGGCGCAAGCGGCAACTGCACCGATCATGTTCTGCATGGTGTTATTCCTTCCAGACAGTTTGCGGTGACGCCAGAATGACTACACCTTCCAGGAATCTCATCCAGACAGGATCGAACATACACCATGCGTCGTTTGCGACACGCTGAACTGCCTGAAGCCACGGAAACACTTGCACGCTACCTCATCGGCAAGACGCTGGTGCGCGAACTGCCGCGTGCCCGGCTCGCCGGCCGCATCGTCGAGACCGAAGCCTATCTGCCGGGTGATGCCGCCTGTCACGCTTACAGCGGCATCACGCACCGCAACCGTGCACTGTTCATGGCGCACGGTCACGCTTACGTGTATTTCATCTACGGCAATCATTTCATGCTGAATGTCTCGAGTGAGCGCGAAGGTGTGGGCGCGGGCGTGTTGCTGCGCGCTGTCGAACCGTTGGAAGGCATTGAACTCATGCAGAAACACCGCAGTATCGTACGGCTGCATGAACTGACCAACGGCCCCGGTAAACTGGCGCAGGCATTCAGGATCAACATGCGTTTGTATGGCAACGATTATTCCGGCGAGGGTCCGCTGTGGCTGGCGGATGCGGTGCAGCCAGTGGGGCGCATCGGCAAGAGCCGCCGCATCGGCATCAATAAAAACGCGCACCGGTTGCTGCGCTTCTACGAGCGGGGCAACCCGTTCGTGAGCGGGCCCAGGGCCTTGCGCGACTGACTGTCTTTAGCAGCAACCGCGGTCCTGCTGCTGCGGTGGACACGGCACCGAACCGTATGAACAGAACACGCAGCAATCGCCGGGCTTCGGTTTCAGCAGGGCGTGGCAGGCGCTGCATTCATAGAAGAACTGACAGGCATCGGTCGGCATCTGCTCGGTATGTGTTTGCCCGCAGTGCGGGCAGGTGAGCACGGATTCCAGGATCGGAGTGGTTGTCATAAGCGATCGTGTTCCTTGTCATGCCGGGCGCTGTGCAGCGAGACACGCGGATTTTACAAATTCTTACATTCCAGAAACACCTGCCGGGAATATCCCGCGCTAGTATTTATTTCGCTGACGCTTGTTTGTTGAGTGTAAGCCACATGCGGTTGCGGCGACATGGGCGAGATGCCTCCTTCCGGCCATGCCAGTGCGGCGCCTGTGGTCATCAGTGTGCAGATCCGTGGAGTCCGGATCTGGGATGATGACGCGAGAGATTGGCTGTCACCCCGACAGCTGATGAACCATCGGCCTCCCCAAGTCGATGGTAGTCCGGGGTTCCCCTTTCCCCGGCAGTTGACGCCCACCGCAAGGTGGGCGTTTTTTTTGGTCCTGCGTCAGTGTGTCTGAGAATCCCGGAACGCTATAACGCCGCCGCCGTGCGGGTTGCACACGTATACGTGCCCCTGGTTATCGGCTGCCACGCAATGTGCGTGTTCCGCTGTCGGATAGGTAACCAGGGGTGTGAGGGTGCTGGATGGCGCGACATCGAAGATCGTCAGCGTGGCGCTTTTTGCACCGGGGACATACAGATGATGCAACACGGGACTGTAGACAATGATGTCGATACCTGCACCCGATTTTGCATGCGCCAGCACTTTACCGTTCGCTTTCAGCGACAGCACGCTGACAGCGCCTTCTTTGCAGGCGACAAACAGCCGCGCGTGAGCGGGGTCCATCGCCAGGCCACGACTGCCTTCGCAGCCGTTTGGCCATTCGCTCACGACTTGATGGGTGGCGGTGTCGATAACCACCGTTTTGGTTTTCCACAGGTTGGCGTAAGCGCGATGATGCGCGGAATCGAACACCAGCGATTCGGGCCCGCCGGGGATCGAGATCTTCGCTTTAGGTGTGAGCATCGGTTTTGCATGGGCGTTGAAACCGAACACTTCGATCTGCGCCGCCTCGGGTTCCGTTACCCAGACTTCATGCTGTTCGGCGAGATAGCGGATGTAATCGGAACCGCTGGCCAGCGGTGCGCGCGCCAGCACGCGCTTGTGCGCCGGATCCACAACGGCGATGGCTTTATCGGTGTGGTCACTGGCGAACAACAGATCGGCGCCGTAAGCAGCGGAACTGGTACCTTCGTCGCGGCCATGCGGTTGAGCAGCCTGCGGTGCGATGCCGGGGATCGAGGTGAGCGCGTTATTGTCAGGATCGATGAACACCAGCGCACCGGTCTGGCCGGCGGGGACCACGATTCGATGCAACGCCGGCATGTAAGCCATATCGTCGAGGTCAAGGCCGTGTTCGCCGCCGGGTAATGTGATTGCCACGCCGTGGGACGCTGCAGGGTTTGCCTGTGCGCTGCACATTAATGCAGTGGACGTGAACAATGCAGCTGATATCAGGCTGGCCGTTTTGATAAATGTGCGCATGACAATGCTCCTGTGAAAAACCGGATTGAAATTCTGGTGCTCTTCAAACGATGTCAGGTAGTACTTCCTGTTGCAGCGGTTTCTGCATGGTCTCTTCACCCAACCAGGCAGAGAGTGTAGCGCCAAGGATCGCAACCAGTGCAAACAGCAACATTAAACCTGCGTTACCCAGCCATTCCTGTATCACCGGCAATAGCAGCACTGCTACCAGCGCGCCGACCCGCGATACAGCAGTCGCAACACCGTGTGCGGACGCGCGCAGATCGGTCGGAAACAATTCCACCGGAAACAGCCAGCAGGTGTTGCCGGGGCCGTAACTGTTGGCGACCTGCCAGAACACCAATCCGAAGATCAGGATCGCAAGCGGCGGTTCACCGCGCAATGCGAACACACCGATCAAGGCGAGACCGATGCCGTCGCCGAGAAAGCCCCAGATCTGCGCCTTGAGACGGCCGCTGCGATCCACCGTGAACGCCAGCAAGGCGGTGCCGACCAGCGACACGATGTCGAGCACGGTGTTGCCGATCACCGATTGGACTTTGCCGTGCAAGCCGAGTTCCATGAGCAGCAGCGGTGCGTAGATGCCAAAGCTGTAACTCATCACATCCACCAGGAACCATGGCAGGGTGATGAACAGCGTGCGGCGCCGATACGGCGGTTTGAACAGGCTGCGCCATGGCGCCATCGGTTGTACGTTGTGTTTCGATTCGGACGCGAGCAGCGCATGCGCTTCCGCTTCAGTGAGCGACGGATCGAGTTCACCGAGGACCCGGACGGCGTCTTCGACCCGGCCGCGGCGCAGATACCAGCGCGGTGACTCCGGCAGGTTGTTGCGCAACCACAGCACGGCGAATGCAGGCAGGGCGCCGGAGGCGAGCATGATGCGCCAGGCATGTTCGCCGAGCGGCAGCAATGCCAGACCGACCGCGCTGGAGACGGCCGCGCCGCCCATCCACAACGCGAACACCCAGATGCTGATGCGACCGCGCCGTGCGCGTGGCAGGAATTCCACCAGATAGGTGGCGGAGAGTGGATAGTCCGCGCCGACACCGATGCCGAGGATGAACCGTATCGCCACCAGTGAGGCCACATCCCAGGCGAATCCCGATGCGAGTGCCGCGATCAGGAAGGTGGCGATATCGAGCAGATAGATCGCCTTGCGACCGTAACGATCCGCGAGCGGACCGCCCAGCAGCCCGCCGATAAACGCGCCGGCGAGCGCGGCCGCGCCCAGCAGGCCGGTCTGAAACGGGCCCAGTTGCCACTGCGGTTTGAGCAGGATCAGGGCCACCGCGATGATGGACAGGTCGTAGCCATCAAGGAAGATGCCGAGCCCCGCCGCCCAGGCGGAGCGCCGGTGTAGCCGTCCAATACCGGCCCGGTCCAGCCGTTCCAGGATCGCACTCACAGGCTATCTCCTCGATACAGCCCGGTGCGCAGGTGTGCGCCATTTCACAGACAGGGCTGGGTGCCGGATGCAGACTACGGGGCGAAGCCGCGCCCGGCAAGCGGTGATAGCGAGGCTTGCGGCTGCCCGCGACGTGCGTGGAGGGGCCTGAGAAAGGCTATTTATCCTGATTGACAGTTGGGATTATTTACCCAATTATTGAATTGCGAGGCCAGAGGATTGGCGCATACTTGTTATTCAAGGGAATGGCCTGTCGAACCGGCAGGCGTAAAGGGCGGTCGAAGGATATCGGATCAAATCATAATGCGGACGGAAGGTCCGCATCCGGTCTCTGGAGGCTGTCTAAAGGAATAGACATGCGCCTGACGACGATCGAAAAAAAAGTACTGGCCGGATTCGCGGCGACGCTGCTGATTGTGGGGATCATGGCGGTCGGTTCGGTTTTCTCCATCCGGGCATTCCTCAGCGCTTCACGGTGGGTCGCCCACACTTACGATGTATTGCAGGCAATAGCATCGGCGCAGACGCAGGTGCAGGCGTCCGAGCTGAGCACCCGCGCCTACTTCATCACGGGTAACGAAACCCGGCTCGAGCAACGCAACAGCGCTCATGACCGCGTCAATCAGGTGCTCGACTCACTTGCGGAACAGACACGCGACAACCGGATCGAGCAGGTGCGGGTCGCATTGCTGCGTGATGAAATCAACCGGTTGCGGTTGATCCAGCAACGCATGATTGACTCACGTGGCATTTCTCAGTCGGATTACACCGCCGCACGTTCCGATATGGCGGGTTCCTATCAGCAGCTTCAGAAAATCACCGTGCTGCTTGCGAGCATGCAGGAGACCGAGAAACAATTTCTCGATCAGCGGATCGAGTGGGCACATGCCACTGCGTTGTATACGATCGGGATCTTTGGTGCGCTGGTACTTTCCATGTTCGGGATCAAGCTGTATCTGTTCATGCGCATCAAGGAAGAAGTGCAGGAGCGTGAGCGCATCGATGCCGATCTGATCGAGACCAAGCAGGGTTTGGAGGTCACCAACAAGGAACTCGAGAGTTTCAGTTATTCGATCTCGCACGATCTGCGTTCGCCGCTACGGGCGGTAAACGGGTTCGCGCGGATACTGGATAGCGAATACGGGCAACGCTTCGATGAAGAGGGGCGCCGGATCATCGGTGTGATTCTGCGGAATTCGGAGAAGATGAACGCTCTGATAGACGATCTGCTCGCATTCTCGCGGGTCGGGCGCGGGGTGATCAACAAGACCGACGTGGATATGACGACGTTGGTCGGGAAAGTGCACTCGGACCTGTTGACAGCAAGTGAATATGGCAGCGTGGATTTTTCGGTAGGTGAACTGCCCGATGCAGCAGGTGATCCTGCATTGCTCACCCAGGTCTGGACCAATCTGGTCAGCAATGCGTTCAAATACAGCAACAAGAATCCGACTCCACAGGTGGCGGTGAGCGGCGAAGTGTGCGACAAAGAATACGTCTATTCGGTAAGAGATAACGGTGTCGGTTTCGATATGCGTTATTACGACAAGCTGTTCGGTGTCTTTCAGCGTTTGCATAGCGATAGCGAATTTCACGGGACGGGTGTGGGGCTGGCTATCGCGCAGCGGATCGTGTCGCGGCATGGCGGGCGGATCTGGGCGGAGTCGGCGCCCGGGCAGGGTGCGACATTCCATTTCTCTTTACCAAGGGGATAGCTCAATGAGCGAACTCAAGCAAGTCGAGATACTGCTGGTGGAAGACAGTCAGGAAGATGCCGAGATCACCATCCGCGGATTGCAACAGTCGAATCTGGCCAACAATCTTGTCTGGCTGAAGGATGGTGAAGAAGCGCTCGATTTCCTGTTCCGACGCGGCCGTTTCAACGAACAGGCCGATTATCAGCCACGCCTGATCCTGCTGGATCTGAAGATGCCGAAACTGGATGGCATCCAGGTGCTGGAGGAGATCAAGAAAAACCCGGAGACCCGCAGCATCCCGGTCGTGATGCTGACCTCGAGCGCAGAGGAGAGCGATATCGTTCGCAGTTACGATCTGGGCGTGAACAGTTATCTGGTCAAGCCGGTGGATTTCCAGAAGTTCAGCGAAGAGATCGCGAAAGCAGGTATCTATTGGCTGGTGATGAACAAGGTGCCGGGCTGAAGTCGGGCCAAAGGATACCGAGGCAGTGGAACTCCAGCTGAAAGCACTGATTGTGGAAGACGTCGCGACCGAGGCCGAGCTGGCGGTGCGGGAGCTCCGGCAATCCGGCATCTATCTGGATACGCGAATCGTCCAGGATGAGCCAAGCTTGCGCGATGGGCTGGCTTCGTTCAATCCCGATGTGATCCTGTCGGATTTCACATTACCGCAATTCGATGGCATGCGGGCGTTGCTGATCGCACATGAGGTATCGCCGGAGATTCCGTTCATCTTCGTGTCCGGTACCATCGGCGAGGAACGTGCCATCGAGGCGTTGCGACAGGGCGCTTCGGATTACGTGCTCAAGACCAATCTCAAGCGTCTGCCCCAGGCAATCCGGAGAGCCATCGAACGCCGGCAGCTGGAGCTGGAACGGCGGCAAGCGGAACACCTGCGCGATGAAAGCGAACGCAAGCTGCGTAATATCGTCGACACCATCAAGGAATGGATCTGGGAAGCGGATGCCAAGGGCATGCTGAGTTTCAGCAGTAACTATGCAAAATCCCTGCTGGGGCACGCTGCGGAAGCGGTCGCAGGTACCTGCGTGCTGGATTATATCCACCCGGATGACCGTGCATCGTTTCTCAATGCGCTGACACTCTGGCATGCGGAAACGCCCGGCAGCGGCAGTGGCATCGTGCACCGCTGGTTGCATGCCGATAATTCGATCATCTGGATGGAGAGCAGTGCATCGCTCCTGTATGACAGTGAAAACAGAGTGGCCGGTTACCGGGTTGCAAGCCGCGATATCACCGAGCGCAAGAAGCACGAAGATATGCTGACTCGTGTGAGCCGCGCGCATGAATTATCCAGCAAGACCAACGCTGCCATCATCCGCATCCGCCAGCGGCGAGCGTTGTTGCAAGAGATCTGCCGGATCGCGATCGAGGCCGGAAATTACGATATGGCACGTATCAGCCTGCTCGACGACGAAAAGAAAAGCCTGCATCTGGTGGCCAGGGCGGGCATCATCGCGCGCTCATTCGAATCTCCGGATTACCCGATTCGCGAAGATACAAAAACCGGTGCCGGTATCACCGGCAGGGCAGTTCGCCAACGGGAAGTGATGATATGCAACGATTTGCTGCACGATACGCGTCCGGTTTATCTGCGTGAGGAATTGTTGAAACTCGGCATGTGCTCGCTGGTGGCGATGCCTTTTATCGTCAAGGACAAGGTGGTGGGGGTGTTGAACCTGGCTTCCCTGCAGGCAGATGTGTTTCATGGCGATGAGATGAATATTCTCAGGGATCTGGTCAGCGACATCTGTTATGCCCTGGAGCATCTGGAGAATGAAGAAAAGCTGAACTACGTGGCGTATTACGATTCCCTGACCGCGCTCGCCAACCATGGCCTGTTCCAGGAACGCCTGGCGCAGACCCTGAACCTGGGCGCCGGTCGCGAGACCCGGATATTGGTCGTGGTGTGGGATATAGAAAACCTCACCGATATCAACAATACTTTCGGGCGCCATGTTGGAGACAAGCTCCTGCAGCAGGTCGCGCAACGTCTGCGCAGCGGAACTATCGGCGAACGCAATATAGCCCATTTCGGCAGTGGCAAGTTTGCGGCTTTCGTCGCCACTTACGGCGTGGCACCGGATATACACAGGTATATGAATGAATGGGAAACGGAATTCCTGCAAGAGTCCTACAAGGTTGAAGGAAACGAGTTGCGTCTGTCGGCAAGAAGCGGTATCGCCATCGCGCCGATTGATAATGGCGACAGCGACAGTCTGATCAGGAATGCCGAAGCGGCACTCAACAATGCCAAGTCATTGCGCGAGCATATGGTCATCTATACGCCGAACCTGGCCAGCCGCGCGAGTGAACGCCTGTCACTGGAAGCACGGTTGCATCGTGCGCTGGAGGAGGAGCAGTTCCTGCTGCATTACCAGCCCAAGGTACGGATATCGGATGGCGAGATCTGCGGTATCGAAGCGCTGATACGCTGGATGGATCCGGAACTGGGCCTGGTATTACCCGCCAAATTCATCCCGGCGCTGGAACACAGCGGCATGATCGTCAGCGTCGGGCGCTGGGTAGTGAATCAGGTGATGAAAGATCAGGTGCGTTGGCACGAGCTGGGTCTGCGGCCGGTGCCGGTGGCAGTCAACGTCTCTTCGGCGGAACTGTATCGCAGTGATTTCCTGGCCTGGTTCCTGAAGACGGTGCCGCGGAAGCATGAGGCCGATGCCCATATCGATATCGATATCGAGATAACCGAGAGCATGTTGATGCACGATATGGAGGCCAGCATCAGGATGCTTAACGCCATCCGTGAAGCAGGTATTCGGGTTGCGATCGACGATTTCGGGACCGGCTATTCGTCGCTGAGCTATCTGGCGAGACTGCCGGTTGACATGCTCAAGATAGATCGCTCATTCGTGAGCGGGATTGCCTCCGATACCGATAATCTCCATATCATTTCCACCATCGTATCGCTTGCGAATGCCCTGAGTCTGGTCACGGTCGCGGAAGGTGTCGAGAACATCGAACAGTACGGATTGTTGAAACGGATGCGGTGTGACGAGATTCAGGGTTATCTGTTCAGCAAGCCGCTGCCGGGTAATGAGCTCGACTCACTGCTGGCAGCAGGTCGCTATCTGTTGCCGCAAGCATGACGGTTACGTCGGCAGTTCAATGCGGACCCTGAGTCCGCCACCCTCGCGGTTGGCTATCTGCATCCGCCCACCATGGATTCTGATGATGCGATCGGCGATAGTGAGCCCCAGACCTGCACCACGCTGATCGCCGCGTGACACATCCTCGCGCGCGAAGGGTTTGACCAGTGATTCCGGTGTCACCGCGCGGATTCCTGGACCACGGTCCATGACTTCGAAGATCACGCTGGATTTCTGAAGTTCGGTGACCACTTCTATGTCATCACCTCCATAGCGCGTGGCATTGTCGATGATATTCGTGATCAATCGGCGGATCGCAAGTCTGCGGAAATTGAATCTCGGGAGTGTATCCAGCCGGGTCTTGATTGCGATCCCGCTCGAGGTATAGCGCAGGCAGATATCGCGCACGATCTCGTTGAGATCGTCGGTTACCGGGCGTTCCTCGCTGCCGTCTCGTGCGTAGTCGAGAAACTGCATGAGGATCGCATCCATCTCTTCGATATCGTGGATCATGCCCTTGCACAGCTGCGGATCGCTGCCGGTACCGAGCAATTCGACGCCGATCCGCATGCGGGTTAGCGGGGTACGCAGATCGTGCGAGATACCTGCGAGCATCAGCCGGCGTTCGGCATCGAGCCGGCTTAAGCCCTCCGTCATCTGATTGAACCCGCGACCCAGGTCGCGAATCTCCTCGGCACCGGTTTCCTTTAACGCCTTGGGTGTGTCACCGCGACCGATAGCGCGAGCGGCATCCAGCACCTCACGCAACTGGCGGTTGAGCCCGAACAACACCAGATAGGCACCACCGGCGGAGATCACCAGGCCCAATACCACCCAGACCATAAGATCGTAGGGGAACGGTGGCGGTGGCATCAGGTGACCGCGTGGCATGATCAGCCAGTAGTTATCGGCATCGACCGGAAACTGCACCCAGATGTTGCCGGTCATGGGATCGCGTTTCACTTGCACAGTCCCTCCGTAGATATCCCGCAGGCCGGCTGCCAGTTCGCGTTGCAACGGTCCTCTCGGAGTCGCTAATTCCGGGTGCGGGGAGTTCGCCGATATGATCCTGGAACCGTTCGGCACTGCGAGTTTGTCGAGAAAGGCGGGTTCCTGTTGATCGGGCAATGCCCGTAATGCGGCTTGTGCCAGCGAAACGGTTCGGCTTATCTCATTGATGAAGGGATTTTTTCCGGGGCCCATGAAATGGAAACGCAGGATGCCGAACCAGGCAAGCTGACTGATGACGATGAGGGCGGCGATCATCAGCGCCACACGTCCGAGCAATGTGCGTGGCAACAATTTCATGATGCTGCAGCATCCTCGGGGACGAACACGTAACCGAACCCCCATACCGTCTGGATGTAACGCGGATTTGACGGTTCCTGCTCCAGGATGCGCCGCAACCGCGATATCTGTACGTCCATGCTGCGATCGTAAGCGCCATATTCGCGGCCACGCGCCAACTCCATGAGTCGCTCACGCGACAGGGGTACCCGTGGGTGGCTTGCGAGTGCCTCGAGTACGGCAAATTCACCCGTGGTGAGTGCCAGTATCTGGTCCGCTTTTTTGAGCAGGCGAGTGGCGAGGTTCAGTTCGAATTCACCGAACCGGATCACACCTTCGTGCTGGGCCGGAGCACCCGGGGCGATACTGGCATGTCTGCGGCGCAGCACGGCGTTGATGCGTGCGACAAGTTCCCGGGGATTGAAGGGTTTCGGGACATAGTCATCGGCGCCGATCTCCAGTCCGACAATGCGATCCACCTCGTCACCTTTTGCTGTGAGCATGATGATCGGGACATCGATGCCCGTGCCACGCAGACGACGACAGATCGACAAGCCGTCTTCTCCAGGCAGCATGAGGTCGAGTACTACCAGATCCACATGCCGTTCATGCAAGACCTGTTCCAGGCGCCGCCCGTTCCCCATGGTGTGCACGGTGAAACCCTGGTCGGCAAGGTAGCGCTCCAGCAAGGCCGAGGTGCGGATGTCGTCATCCACAATGAGGATTCTGGCGGCGGTCTCTTTCATGGGGACATAGTCTAACCATACCCACAGGATCGGCACAGCAACAGTTGTAACAAAATGTTTCCTGGCCGCTTGCATGTGAACTCCGGTTTCCCGGTATCCAATCCACGGCAGGCGAAAGGACTTCCCCGGTTTTTGGTTCAAAGCAGGAACGTTGCTGCCACCGGCTAGAAATAATCTGTGACCGATCGTTACATCCTGGAAACGTTTGTCCGGCTATCCGTCATTTACGATTTGTTGCGTGTCGCACGGTAAAAATTACTGGAGAATCCCGATGGCCAGGCTGCATGTCTTATCCCGTATCTCAGCATTCATGTCTTACCCGTTATGCGGTCTGGTATTGTTCGCGGCAGCTGGTGCGAGCCATGCGAGCGA
>JBOIBL010000094.1:0-3994 GCA_050739495.1 Gammaproteobacteria bacterium
ACTGTGTGCCTGTGGTTATGGCCATATATGTTCCTCTCAATACGTCATAGCTTTCTCTCAGTACGTAGGTTGGTCTGACGCAGAAAGCCCAACATCCACTGCGGGTCATCAATCTCATTTGTCATTAGTTTCATAACACCACTCCGCCGACAATCCGCGTTCTAATACATGACCCTATTAAAGAAAACGTTGGGCTTTCTGCGTCAGCCCAACTTACTCGCGCTCAGAATATACGGATAATAGGAAACAGACCACAGTTCTCAATTTCATGAAGCGATTGGTCTTTGGCCGGTGAACAAACCGTGGTCAATCCCCGATTTTCCACTTGTTAGCACCATATTCTACGCTCAACTGCCGATAGGTCCATCGCGGAAAGTGTGGATAGCGCGCTGCTGTACTCGACTTGCTGCCACATTAGATTCGGGACTCCTGCGCATACCTGCCGCATCCGTGGCGTAGCATCACTGTGACGCGCAAGGAAGACAGTTCTTCGACCAAAGAACATGGCTGGTCCATCCATCGCGCCGCTCATCGGTCCAAGGCTGGCGAGCGCATTGCCGTGTTGAAACAAGGCTTCCAAGCACCAGAGTTGCTTCGCTATGGAGTCCGTGTTGAAAAACGCGTCGTCCCAATAACGGACGAGTTCAATGCAGCCGCTGTTCCGTATTGTAGAGTCACCGATGATTACTGGGATCGTATGGTGATCGCGGCTGAGCTCGATGAGCTGCTCGATCAAGGCAACGCTTGAGTTCCGATGCGACTGATAAGCTCTGGTCCGGTGCCACAGTAATAACTTCGGATCATTTGTAAGGAGTTCTCTGATAGCGGGTGGGTAGCTCCATCGCTCGGTTTGAGCCTTGTCATGAATCGCCTCACCGACTGGACGGATGCGATCATTGCAGTAGTGGTCTCGGATCACTTTGGCGCTCTCGCCCAAATGGCTGGGACCCCCTTCTTCACATTGTTGAATACGACCGTTGAGTCCGACGGTGTCAAAAAAATCTTTGCCAATTTGGCAATTATCAAACGTAACGGTGACTGACTCATCCAAGCAGCATGCGCAGGCGACATGATAGATTTCACCAAATTCGCCGTTGCCAACACGGAAGTGCATTGTGATCTCTGCTAACAGTAATTAGATGGACGTCGGTGATATTGGACTATCACTGACGGCGATATAACACCCGACTGCACTGCAATGGGAAAAATCCACTCAGAAATCAAATCAATCATCTGGCTCTCCCTGCTCCCTTCGGCCTGTATTGCCTACGGCCTTCCGTGTTAATTGGCCCTTCAAATATAGCACCTGTTCCGGATTTTTCCTGTCCGTGAGCAGAACAGCGGCTCGGGCTACCCCGCCTTCACGTCCGGCAGGCCCATATCCACGTCCTGGATGCGGCGGATCTGGTCGCGCAGCCGGGCCGCCTGCTCGAATTCCAGATTGCGGGCGTGCTTGTGCATCTCCTGTTCGAGTTGCTTGATCAGCTTGAGGCGCTTGGCCGGTGCCATCACTTCGTAACGCGCGCGTTCTTCGGCCGCTTTCAACGGGCTGACGCGTGTGGTGCCCGGCGCCGCACTGCGCGCACCTTCCATGACGTCCGCCACTGCCTTGCGGATACCCTTCGGGGTGATGTTGTGCTCTTTGTTGAAGGCGATCTGTTTGTCACGCCGGCGTCCGGTTTCATCCAGCGCGCGCTGCATGGAACCGGTGATGCGTTCCGCATACAGGATCGCCCGACCACTGATGTTGCGCGCGGCACGGCCGATGGTCTGAATCAGGGAACCTTCCGAGCGCAGGAAACCTTCCTTATCGGCATCGAGGATCGCCACCAGGGAAACTTCCGGCAAGTCCAATCCTTCGCGCAGCAGGTTGATACCGATCAGCACGTCGAACACACCCAGGCGCAGGTCGCGGATGATCTCGGTACGTTCCACGGTTTCGATGTCCGAATGCAGATAGCGCACTCGCACGTCGTGCTCGGCGAAATATTCGGTGAGGTCCTCGGCCATGCGTTTGGTCAGCGTCGTCACCAGCACCCGCTCGTCACGCGCCGCGCGCAAGCGGACTTCCGATAACAGATCGTCGACCTGGGTGCGTGCCGGACGGATCTCGACTTCCGGGTCGATCAAGCCGGTGGGCCGCACCACCTGCTCCACGGTGCGATCGGACAGACGTTTCTCGTAGGGCCCCGGTGTTGCGGAAACGAATATGGTCTGCGGTGCGCGCGCTTCCCATTCCTCGAATTTCAGCGGCCGGTTGTCGAGCGCGGACGGCAAGCGGAATCCGTATTCGACCAGCGTTTCCTTGCGCGAGCGGTCGCCCTTGTACATACCGCCGAGTTGCGGGATGGTGACGTGGCTCTCATCCACTACCAGCATGGCGTTGGGCGGCAGGTAATCGAACAGGGTTGGCGGCGGATCGCCGGCAACGCGACCCGACAGATGCCGGGAATAATTCTCGATGCCGTTGCAATAGCCCAATTCGGCGATCATCTCGATATCGAACAGGGTGCGCTGTTCCAGGCGCTGCGCTTCCACCAGCTTGTTGGCTTGCCGCAGCACTTCCAGGCGTTCCCGCAATTCCACTTTGATCTTGTCGATCGCTTCCAATAACACGCCCCGCGGCGTCACGTAATGGCTGCCGGGATAGACGGTAAAACGCGGCACGCTGCGCACCACCGCGCCGGTCAGCGGATCGAACAGATTCAGCGACTCGAGTTCGTCGTCGAACAACTCGATCCGCACCGCTTCCCGGTCCGATTCAGCCGGAAACACGTCGATCACTTCGCCACGTACCCGATACGTGCCCGGTGCCAGATCGAGCTCATTGCGGGTGTACTGCATCTCGGCCAACCGACGCAGAATCTGGCGCTGATCCACCCGGTCGCCACGCGCCAGGTGTAATACCATGCTGTGATAGGCCTCGGGGTCGCCCAGGCCGTAGATCGCCGACACTGTGGCCACGATCAGGGTATCGGGGCGTTCCAGTAGTGCTTTGGTTGCCGACAACCGCATCTGCTCGATGTGGTCATTGATCGAGGCATCCTTCTCTATATAAGTATCGCTGGAAGGCATATAGGCTTCCGGCTGGTAATAGTCGTAATAGGAGACGAAGTACTCGACCGAGTTGTGCGGGAAGAAGGCCTTGAACTCGCCGTAAAGCTGCGCGGCCAGGGTCTTGTTCGGCGCCAGCACCAGGGTCGGCCGCTGCAGGTTCTGCACCAGATTGGCCACCGTGAAGGTCTTGCCGGAGCCGGTCACACCCAGCAGTGTCTGGCGTGCCAGACCGTCCGTTAATCCGGCGGTCAGCGCTGCAATCGCCTCGGGCTGGTCGCCCGCCGGCTGGTAATCCGCTTCCAGCGTGAACAGATCGCTCATTGGTAATTCCTGAATGCTTTCCTTATCATGATACCGCCCTGCTTCCCCGATTTTGGAGTCTTCCGTGACCATCGTGCTTTCCGAGCGCGTCCAGCGCCTGCAGCCCTCGCCCACTCTCGCCGTCACCGCCCGCGCCGCCGAACTCAAGGCACAGGGCAAGGACATCATCGGCCTGGGTGCCGGTGAGCCGGATTTCGATACCCCGGAACACATCAAGGAAGCCGCGATCGCCGCAATTCATGCTGGCAAGACCAAATATACCGCTGTGGACGGCACGCCTCCCCTGAAACAGGCCGTGATCGCGAAATTCAAACGCGAAAATAATCTCGACTACGCACCGAACCAGATACTGGTCTCATGTGGCGGCAAACAGAGCTTTTTCAACCTCTGTCAGGCGCTGCTCAATCCCGGCGACGAAGTCATCGTCCCCGCGCCCTACTGGGTCTCGTATCCGGAAATCGTGCAAATCGCGGGCGCGACACCCGTCGTGGTCTATGCCGGAACCGAGCAGCATTACAAACTCTCTCCGGCACAAATCGAAGCTGCCATCACCAAACGTACCCGCTTGCTGGTGCTGAACAGCCCCTCGAATCCGACCGGCATGGCCTATAGCCGC
>JBOIBL010000095.1:0-19837 GCA_050739495.1 Gammaproteobacteria bacterium
GCGCAGGAATGCGGACAGTTGGGGCTGGGGAACATAACTGATATAAAACAGTCCCTGCACACCCTCAAACCGGTTCGGAAAATCCAGACTGTGCGCAAAGGCGCGCCACTCCAGCCGATGCACGGAATCGGAGCTGGCAAACAGCCCCTGCCCCGCCTGTACCAACGTAGTGTAGGTGGATATACGGTTACGGACGGTTGCAGTGGCCTGTTCGACGTAATGATCGAACTCGACTTCATGCCGGCTTTGGGCGCCGCGCCAGGCACTATGCCAAGCCAGCAGAGTCAGGGTGCCGCCGATGAACAGTATCGCCAATCCAAGCAGGTAGATACCGATGGTCATGCGCAAACTGCGCAGGTCAGAGGTGCGGCCCATAAAGGTGTCTCATCCTCATTTGATCCATATCGGGGAACGCGCGGTCCGGTTGATCGCGCAAGACTGATATGTCCGCGACGCCTGCGACGCCGGGCCGCCCTCTCAGCCAGTGGGAATGATTAACCAAAAAGAATATATCGTCAAATCAGCATTCCGGGACATTGACCGCGAGCCCCCCCAAGGAGGTCTCTTTGTAAATACTGCGCATGTCATGCCCGGTCTGGCGCATGGTCGCAATCACCTGATCCAGCGAGACCCGATGCTCGCCATCCCCACGCAGAGCCAGGCGCGCGGCATTGATGGCCTTGACCGACCCCATGGCATTGCGCTCGATGCAGGGTATCTGCACCAGACCGCCGACAGGATCACAGGTCAGTCCCAGGTTGTGCTCCATGCCGATCTCTGCTGCGTTCTCCACCTGACCGAGACTGCCCTGCATGGCGGCCACCAGCCCACCCGCCGCCATCGAACAAGCCACCCCGACTTCGCCTTGGCAGCCCATCTCGGCCCCGGAAATCGAAGCATTCTTCTTATATAGGATGGCGATGGCTGCCGCAGTCAGAAGATATCTGAGGATACCCGACTCATCCGCCCCTTCCACAAAGCGTTCGTAATAGTGACCTACGGCCGGGATGATGCCCGCCGCCCCATTGGTAGGTGCAGTCACCACCCGTCCACCGGCAGCATTCTCTTCGTTCACCGCCAATGCCCACAAGTTCACCCAATCCATCGCATCGAGCAACATGCCCTTGCTCTCCTGCATCAACTGTTGGTGCAGTTTCGCCGCACGTCGCCGCACCTTGAGGCCACCGGGCAATTCGCCTTCTTCGCGCATGCCCCGCGCCACACAGGCTTTCATTACCGACCAGATATTCAAGAGACCGTCCCGGATCTCCGCCTCACTGCGCCAGGCCTTTTCGTTCTCCAGCATCAGTTCATGAATAGACAGATTGTGCGACTTGCATAACTCCATCAACTGCTGGGCCGATTCGTAGGGATAAGGGGCACCGGCGGCATTCGCCATGGCTTGTTCTTCTGCACCGCGCACGATGAAACCGCCGCCGATGGAATAGAACTCTTCGCTCAGCAACACCTGCTCATCAGCATCGAATGCCGTGAAACGCATACCATTGGAATGCCTGGACAGTACCTGATCCTTGTGCAGCAACAGATTCAGCGGCTCGTCGAATTCAACTTCATGTGCACCAAGGAGCCGGATGCGTCTCTGCTCACGGATAGAGCGTAACCGGGACTCGATGGTATCCGGGTCAATCTCGTCCGGCGTCTCACCCTCGAGTCCCAACAGCACCGCACGATCGGTACCGTGACCTTTACCCGTCAAAGCCAGCGAACCATACAACTCAGCCCCCACTTGCCGGGTCTGCTCCAGCTTGCCGGCATCTTGCAGGTCCAGCAGAAAACGGCGTGCCGCGCGCATCGGCCCGACCGTATGCGAACTGGATGGGCCTATGCCGACCTTGAAGATATCGAAGACGCTGATGGTCATGGTTTCGCCTTAATCATCCTTGAGTGACAACAGACTCGCATTGCCACCCACTGCCGCAGTGTTGATCGTCAGCGTACGTTCTGTCGCAAAACGATGCAGATAATGCGGGCCGCCGGCCTTGGGGCCGGTACCTGACAGCCCCTGCCCGCCGAATGGCTGTACCCCGACCACCGCGCCGATCATGTTGCGGTTGATATAGGCATTACCGACCCGGATACGCGACTGGATATACTGCGCATTGCTGTCGATTCGCGTGTGCACACCCAGTGTCAGTCCGTAACCGGTACGATTGATGGCATCGATCACCTTGTCCAGGTCTTTGGATTTGTAACGCACGATATGCAGGATCGGTCCGAATACTTCACGCTTGAGGATGCCCAGATTATCGATCTCGACTGCCAGCGGCGCGACGAAGGTGCCGTGTGCAGAGCTGGCCGGTAACTCCAGTTTACGGATTACCTTACCCTGTTGCGAGATCCAGGTGGCGTGATCATCCAATATCTGCTTGGCGGCCTTGTCGATCACCGGGCCGACATCGGTATCCAGGAATGCCGGATCGCCGATCTTCAGCTCTCCCATGTAACCGTGCAGAATCTCGATAATCCGTGGGGCAATCTCCTCTTGCAGGAACAGCACCCGCAACGCCGAACACCGCTGACCCGCGCTGTTGAAGGAACTGGCGATCACATCCAGTACGACCTGTTCCGGCAGTGCCGAACTATCAACCAGCATCGCATTCTGCCCACCAGTCTCGGCGATCAGTGCCGGGATGACCCCATCCCGATTGGCGAGTGTCTGATGGATGACTTTCGCAGTCTCCGTCGAGCCGGTAAACACTACGCCGGCGATACGCGGATCGGCGACCGCATGCTGACCGACGACGGAGCCGCGTCCGGGAATGAAATTCAACACTTCGCCGGGAATACCGGCCTCGTGCAGCAATCTGACCGCATGCGCCGCAATCAGTGAAGTCTGCTCAGCCGGTTTTGCCAGCACGCAATTGCCTGATGCAAGCGCCGCACTGACTTCACCCGTAAAGATCGCCAGCGGAAAATTCCACGGGCTGATCGCCACGAACGCACCGCGGCCATGCAGCGCCAATTCGTTGCGTTCCCCGGTCGGACCCGGCATCTGTATCGGCGCACCGAAATCGATGACCGCACGTTGCGCGTAATAGCGCAGGAAATCGACTGCCTCGCGCACTTCGGCGATTGAATCCGGTATGGATTTACCGGCCTCTCGCACGCACAAGGCCATGAGTTCGGCACTGTGTTGCTCGAACAAATCGGCCGCTTTCAGCAGGAGGCCACCGCGCACGCCGGCAGGCGTCGCATCCCACTCCGGTTGCGATGCAACTGCAACGTCCACCGCGCGTTTGATCGCATCCGCATCGGCTTCATGAATCAGTCCCACAGTGTGGCGATTATCAGCCGGATTCAGCGAGGGCTTCTCCTTGCCGGATAACACTTTGCCGCCCACCACCGGCGAAGCATCCCACGATTTCTGCATCGCGACTTCCATCTCGCCGGCAAGCTTCGCCAAGGCAGGTGCATCATAAAGATTCATGCCATGCGAATTGACCCGTCCCTCCCCGTAGATGGCTCTCGGTAACGGGATGCGTGGGTGCGGTTTGACACTCAGCGCTTCCACTTCCGCCACCGGATCAGCAACGATCATCTCCACCGGCACTTTCTCGTCGATGATGCGATTCACGAATGAGCTATTGGCGCCGTTCTCCAGCAGGCGGCGCACCAGATACGGCAACAGATCCTCGTGATTTCCAACCGGTGCATAGACACGGCAATTTACATCGAGCTTGCCCTTGCCAACCACCTCACCATACAACTCTTCGCCCATACCATGCAGGCGCTGAAATTCAAACGCATGATCACCACCGGATAATTCCACGATCGTGGCCAGGGTCTGTGCGTTGTGAGTCGCGAACATCGGATACAGCACGTCGCGATTCGCAAGCATCTTGCGCGCGCATGCCAGATAGGACACATCAGTGCTGGGTTTGCGCGTAAATACCGGATAGCCGTCGAGACCCCGTTCCTGCCCACGCTTGATCTCGCTATCCCAATACGCGCCTTTCACCAGCCGCAGCGGGATCCGGCGTTTGCCATGTTTCGCCAGCTCGATCAGCCAGTCGACGACGCGGATGGCGCGTTTCTGATACGCCTGCACTGCGAGTCCGAGTCCTTCCCAGCCTTGCAGCGAGGGCGAGCGGTACACCGCTTCGATCACATCCAGTGACAGATCCAGACGTTCCGCTTCTTCGGCATCGACGGTCAGACCCATCCCGTATTTTTTAGCGCGTTCCGCGAGCTGCAAAAGCCTCGGCACCAGTTCATCCATTACGCGCTTATGTTGTGCAAATTCATAACGCGGGTGCAGCGCAGACAATTTCACCGAGATGCTCGGTGCCGCGAATACACTTTCACCTTTTTCAACCGTTGCACCGATCGCGTCAATGGCATCTGAGTACGACTTGAGATAACGCGCCGCATCTTCTGCAGTCAGTGCCGCCTCACCCAACATGTCGTAGGAATGCCGATAAGCCCTGTTGGCGTCGTTGGCAGCACGCTTCAACGCTTCCTCGATGCTGCGACCCATCACGAACTGATGGCCCATGATACGCATTGATTGCCGAAACGCCGTACGAATTACCGGTTCACCCAGTCGCGCCACCAGTTTGCCCATGAAGGTGGAAAGATTTTTTTCCACGCTCTGATCCAGCTTGATGATCTTGCCGGTCAGCATCAATCCCCAGGTCGAGGCATTGACGAACAGCGAACCACTGGCGCCCAGATAATCGCCCCAATTGCCGTTGACGATCTTGTCACGGATCAATTTGTCTGCGGTATCTGCATCGGGGATGCGCAGCAGCGCCTCGGCCAGACACATCAGCACCATGCCTTCCTGCGAAGACAAATCATATTGATGCAGGAACGCTTCTACCCCACCCTTATCGCCGCTATTGGCGCGAACCGCCTGCACCAGCTTGATGGCCTGAGCACGAATCCGTTCACGCGCCGCAGCATCGAGCCTGATTTGCCCGAGCAAGGATTCGACGCAACGGCTCTCATCCGCCAGATACAAGTCATTGATGGCTGTACGCAACGCATCCAACCGGGGTAACGGGCCGGAAAAGACGAAGGATAGATGGGCCGAGGTTTCCGTTTCTGCTGGCTGATACATTGACGCTCCACGACTGGAAATCGCCCGGCCGGGGTGGCCAAGCGAAGGAACTAGGGATAAAGACCGTCTATTTTACTGAATCCGCACCGCAAATGCCTTGCACCTCACCCACTGCCCCCAATCCTGCCGGCCGTGCTTGATTTCTGCCCGCCCGGTCTTTACCGTGACCCGCCTGCCCCCTCTGCTGCCGGAGAATCCCGCATGAAGTCCTTGCTGATTGCCCTCGCCCTGGCTTTGTTTGCCAGCCCGGCCCTGGCCGAAGACAGTGCCATGCTTCATCCCTTTGATGCCATGGATCTGGCGATGATGTCGCGCGTCAGCGATCCACGCCTTGCGTCCGATGGCTCCCAGATTGCCTTCTCGGTGCGTGAGACCGATTACGCCGCCAATAAGGGCGTCACCAGCATCTGGAGCCTGAATCTGAGGCAGCCCGGTGCCAAGCCGCAAAAGCTCGCTCCCGGCAACAGCCCACGCTGGTCAGCCGATGGCAAGGCGCTGTATTTCCTGTCATCGAAAACGGGTTCCAGCCAGTTGTGGCGCATCGCTGCCCCAGGCGGCACCCCGGAACAGATCAGCAAGCTGCCGGTGGACATCACCAATTACCGGATCTCTCCGGATGGGCAGCACGTCCTGCTGTCACTGGATGTATTCACGGACTGCAACGACCTGGCCTGCACCAGGGCCCGCCTCGATACTCGCACTGCGGACAAGGCCACCGGCAGGTTATATCACCAGTTGTTCGTGCGGCACTGGGATCAGTGGTCCGATGGACGTCGTTCGCAGTTGTTCATGGCGACGCTGAACAGCGACGGCAAGCTGGCTGACAAACCGGTCTGGCTGACCAAAGGCCTGGACGGTGATATCCCCTCGAAACCTGAAGGCGACGATACCGAATACACCATCGCACCGGACGGCAAGACGGTCTATTTCGATGTCCGCATCGCGGGAGCCAGCGAACCCTGGTCCACCAATTTCGATATCTATTCGGTGCCTGCGGATGGGTCAGCCGCGCCGGAAAATCTGACTGCGAAAAATCTCGCCTGGGACGGTTTCCCGCTGGTCTCCCCGGACGGCAAGATACTCTACTACCTGGCCATGAAGACTCCGGGCTTCGAAGCCGATCGTTTCGCGATCATGGCACGTGATCTCGCCAGCGGTCACACGCACGAAGTGGATCCGGATTGGGACCGCACCGCCGGCCCGCTCGCGATTTCGGCCGATGGCAGCACGCTTTATACCAGTGCGGACGACTGGGGCAATCACGCGTTATTTGCGATCGATACCCAAAGCGGCTCGGTCAGCAAACTCGCAAGTGATGGCACTATCACCGGCTTCGATGTGGATGCCAGCAAGCTCGTGATCGCACGCCAGGATTTCCAGCATCCCACCGATCTGTATCTGGCCGGCTTGCATGGTGAGCATTTTCATCAGATCACCCACTTCAATGCCGCGCGTCTCAAGGGTATTCAATTCGCGGATTTCGAGTTCTTCACCTTCAAGGGTTGGAACAACGACACGGTGCAGGGTTACGTCATGAAGCCGGTCGGCTATGTCGCAGGCAAAAAATATCCAGTCGCATTCCTGGTTCACGGCGGACCGCAGGGCGCATGGACGGACGATTTTCATTACCGCTGGAATCCGGAGACCTATGCCGGTCAGGGTTTTGCGGTGGTAGCGATAAACTTCCATGGCTCCACCGGCTACGGTCAGGCATTTACCGACGCCATCTCCCAGCATTGGGGTGATCGTCCGCTGGATGATCTGAAAGCCGGCTGGAATGCGGCACTCAAACAGTTCCCGTTCCTGGACAGCAAGCGTGCCTGCGCACTCGGCGCCAGTTATGGCGGATACATGGTTTACTGGATGGCGGGAGTCTGGAATCAACCCTGGGAATGTCTGGTCGATCATGACGGCGTGTTCGATGCGCGCATGATGTACTACGCTACCGACGAACTCTGGTTCGAGGAACGCGAGAACGGCGGCACACAGTACGATCATCCGGCCAATTACGAAAAATTCAATCCGCTGGATCATGTGAAAGACTGGCACGTGCCGATGCTGGTGGTACACAGCTCGCACGACTATCGTATTCCTATCACTCAGGGGCTCGGCGCGTTCACTGCCTTGCAGCGGCAGGGAATCCCGAGCGAGTTCCTGACCTTCCCGGACGAAACGCATTTCGTGTCAAAGCCGCAGAACAGTGTCATGTGGCACAACACCGTAAACGCCTGGCTGAAACGCTGGACCTCTTCCGAAACAACAAAGCATTGAAACGGGTTCGATACCGGAAATGAAACCGGCGGCCTATGGCCGCCGTTTTTCTGACAAATTCTTAATCTGAACCTGCTGCAATGCCTGGCCTATAATGTGGCGCTGGTCGTGTTGCCCGTCGCAATACGACGTGATCTGCATTTCCCGCCTGCATGTCAATCGTCGATTCAAAGGAGGCACATCATGAGCACCACACTTGCCGAACAAATGGTCGAAATTATCGCGGCAGCCGGAATCAAACGGATTTACGGGGTGACGGGCGACAGCCTGAATCTGTTCAATGATGCCATCCGTCGCGATGGCCGCATCAAATGGGTGCATGTGCGTCATGAGGAAGCTGGAGCCTACGCCGCGATGGCTGAAGGCGTATTGGGCGGGATCGGCTGTTGCGCGGGCAGTTCCGGTCCCGGTCATGTGCATCTCATCAATGGGCTGTACGATGCCCAGCGCTGGGGCGCGCCGGTACTGGCGTTGCCTTCCACCATTCTGCGCGATGACTACGGCATGCAGTCTTTCCAGGAAACCGATCTACGCATGTTCGACGGTTGCAGTCACTACAACCAACTCGCGCAAACTGCGAAACAACTGCCACGTATGCTGCAACAGGCGATCCAGCATGCTTTGTCGTTGAAAGGTGTCGGTGTGTGCGGTTTCAGCGGTGATTTGATCGCCGAGGATATTGCTGAAAGCGCCATCGTCTCGCCGGTATATCGCCCCAATACCGTGCTGCGCCCTGCCGACGATGAACTCGAAAAACTCGCTGAACTGCTGAACGGCGCGAGCAAGGTCATGATCTACGGCGGCATGGGTTGCGACAGCTCGCACGGTCTGGTGATATCGCTCGCCGACAAGCTCAAGGCGCCTGTCGGCTACACCCTCAAGGGCAAGATGGCACTTGAGTACGACAATCCCTTCGATATCGGCATGACCGGTTTCATCGGCGGTTCCGCCTGCGCCGATGCGATCCACGAAGCAGACGTGCTGCTGATGCTGGGTACCGACTTTCCCTGGAAAGATTTTCTCGTCACCAAGGCACAGGTGGC
The DNA here is from genome assembly GCA_050739495.1 of Gammaproteobacteria bacterium. Taxonomy (GTDB): domain Bacteria; phylum Pseudomonadota; class Gammaproteobacteria; order Natronospirales; family REEB76; genus DASSKW01. Next base: position 8,398 of record JBOIBL010000095.1, read on the forward strand.
ACAGATACTGGATCGTCCGGAACGCCTTGGCAGGCGCACCCGCGTGGAATTGGGATTGGCCGGCGATATCGCCCCGACACTGGAAGCGCTGTTGCCCCGCATCAAGAGCAAGCACGATGACAGCTTCCTCAAGGAGCATCTTGCAGTACGTGCCAAAAACCGCGAACGCCTGCATAGCCATGCGGCCGATCACGGCAAAACCGGCGCTATCAGCCCTGAATATCTCGCCTCGACCCTGGATAAATATGCCGATGACGATGCCATCTTCACGTCCGACACCGGCATGAGTACGGTATGGGCGGCGCGCTATCTGAAGGCCAATGGCAAACGCAGCCTGATGGGATCCTATTCACATGGCTCGATGGCCAACGCGATGCCGCAGGCGATCGGTGCAGCGTTTGCGGGTGGCGGCCGCCAGGTGATCGCCTGTTGCGGCGACGGCGGCATCTCCATGCTGCTGGGCGACGTCATGACCATCGCGCAATATGATTTACCGGTGAAACTGATCGTGTTCAACAACGGTTCACTCGGCATGGTCGAGATCGAGATGCAGCTCGCCGGAATTCCTGATAACCAGACCGATCTGCCCAATCCGAAATTCGCGCAGGTTGCCGAAGCCTGTGGCATTCGGGGAATCCGGGTCGAAGATCCGGCCAAACTCGATGCCGCAATCAAGGATGCGCTCGGCCACAAGGGGCCGGTACTGGTGGATATCGCCACCGACCACAATGCCGTCGGCATGCCACCGCATACCAGTCTCAAACAACTCGGCGCCTACACTGTGAGTCAGGCCAGGATGCTGCTCGATGGCCGCACACTTGAAGTGTTGCAGCACGCTAGGGAAAACCTGAAATACATCGGCGATCTCTGATGATTGGCGATACCCGGAATGAAAACGGCGGCCATCGGCCGCCGTTTCTTATCGGACATTGAAGCGTTTTTACAGATTCTTTATCACTGCATCCGCGAATGCGCTGGTCTTCACCTCCGTCGCACCCTGCATCTGGCGTGCGAAATCGTAGGTCACGATGCCGCTGGCTACGGTCTTGGCATAGGCTTTCTGGATCAAATCAGCGGCTTCATTCCAGCCGATGTACTCCAGCATCATCACACCGGAGAACAGCAGCGAACCCGGATTGGCTTTGTCCTGGCCGGCGTGTTTCGGTGCTGTGCCATGCGTGGCTTCGAACACAGCGAGATGATCGCCGATGTTGGCGCCCGGTGCGATACCCACGCCGCCGACCTCCGCTGCAACGGCGTCAGACAGATAATCACCATTCAGGTTCGGCGTCGCCAGCACGTCGTATTCGGCCGGACGCAGCAGCATCTGCTGGAACATGATGTCGGCGATCATGTCCTTGATCACGATCTGCTTGCCAGTCTTCGGATTCTTGAATTCCATCCACGGGCCGCCGTCCAGCAACGTTGCACCGAATTCCTCTTTGGCAACATCGTAGCCCCACTGCCGGAACGCACCTTCCGTAAACTTCATGATGTTGCCCTTATGCACCAGGGTCACAGAGCTCCGGTCGTAGTCGATCGCGTACTGAATCGCCTTGCGCACCAAACGTTTGGTACCAAACGCCGAGATCGGCTTCACGCCCAGGCCCGCATCCTCGAAGAACTTCGCGCCCAGCTGTTCGCGCAGGAATTTGGCGAGCTTTTTGTTCTGGTCGCTGCCCGCCTGGTACTCGATACCGGCATAGACGTCTTCAGTGTTCTCGCGGAAGATCACTACATCCACGTCTTCCGGCTTCTTCAGCGGCGACGGCACACCGGGATAATGTTTCACCGGGCGCACACAGGCATACAGATCCAGATCCTGGCGCAGCGTGACGTTCAAGGAACGGAAACCACCCCCGATCGGCGTGGTCAAGGGACCCTTGATCGAGACCATGAGCTCTTTGATGGCATCAAGAGTCTCATCGGGAAAGAAATTACCGTCGTAGAGTTTCTGAGCCTTCTCGCCCAGGTAAATCTCGCACCAGTGGATCTTGCGCTTGCCGCCGTAGGCCTTCGCGACTGCGGCATCCCATATCTTCAGTGAAGCAGGCGTGATGTCCACACCGATGCCGTCACCTTCGACGTAGCCGAGGATGGCATTGTCCGGCACATTGAGTTTGCCGTTCTGAATAGTGATCTTGGCGCCGCCTGCCGGCAGCTTGACATGCTTGTAAGCCATGGATATTCCTCTGAAGTTTGAGAGCGGCCATCGCGGCCACTGAAGACTGGCGCGGATTATACAGCAGCCGCTGTGCTAACCGGGCCCTGCAATGCCAGCGTGCCGGAACGGCCTTCCAATTCACCCATCACCACCTGATGGACCGGCAATGACTTGCGATCCAGCGCTGCTGCGAGTGTCCGGGTTGCGACCAGCTCATAATCCTGCGCACGCCAGCCGTTGAGCAATTTCTCGAACACCGGCCGCAGCGCCATACCTTCCAGTTCAGCATGCAACGTATAGACCTGTGGATATGCGGATTGCGTGTCAGTCAGTTTCAGAAGATGCTCAGCGACATTGTCCACCGTGATGCCATTCACCCCCACCAGCTCATCCAGCGTCGGCAAGGTGGTGGGGATTTGCGGCACTTCGAATACGCGGCCCTGCAGTTCCGGCAGGAATGGATGCGTACCGCGCGTATCGCTGGCGTAATGCATGTGGAACTCCTGCTCCAGTCCAAATGCATGTGCATTCATCTGCCAGCCTGCCGCGCCGAAGGTCGTGGGTGCGTTGCCGAAAATATCCTTGAAACGCTCGACTGCCTTCACGAAATCCCGTCGCGTCCACTCGGCGTCGCGGCGTGCCACGAAATCCTGCCAGCGAATATGATCCCAGGTGTGGATACCGACCTCGAAGCCTGCATCCCGCACCACCCGCATTGCATCAGCACCTTCAACGCCGATATCCGGTCCGGGGATCAGCACGCCGTACATCAGCGTCTTGAGACCGTAATTGCCCGCGACGTTGGTCCGGAAGACTTTCTTCAGAAACCCGGGGCGCAGCAGCCGGCGTAACGCGCGGCCGGTATTATCCGGACCGAGACTGAACAGGAATGTAGCCTGTGCACCGTGTTTCTTGAGTACATCGACAAGTGGCGGTACGCCTTCAAGCGTGCCGCGCAAAGTGTCGACGTCTATCTTTAGCGCAAGCTGTGGCATTCAGGACTAGCTGCCGCTGGTTTCTTCCACTAACCGGCGCGCTTCTGCCACATCCCCCTTGTAGAACTCGAAGATCTTGCGCAAGGCAATCTTCATGTCGATATGCGGTTCCCAGCCAAGTTCCTTGCGGGTATGCTCGACGCTGGGCAGACGGTTCTCGACATCCTGGTAACCCTTGCCGTAATAATCGTCAGCACTGACGCTCACGAGCTTGACCTTCTTCGCATTCTCGGCGTACTCGGGCATGGAGAGTGCAATCTCCATCATCATATCCGCCAGTTCCTTCACCGAATGACTGTTCTTGGGGTTGCCAATGTTGTAGATCCGCTTGTCGGCGACACCGCCCTTGTTTTCGATGATCTTCATCAACGCATCGATACCGTCCTCGACGTAAGTGTAGGCGCGCCGGCGCGCTCCGCCGTCCACCAGCTTGATAGTCTCACCGCGCACGATGTGGCCGAGAAACTGGGTCACCACGCGCGAGCTGCCTTCCTTCGGTGTGTAGATGGAATCCAGGCCCGGGCCGATCCAGTTGAACGGCCGAAACAACGTGTAGGCCAAGCCTTCCCGCTCTCCGTAAGCCCAGATGATGCGGTCCATGAGCTGCTTGGAACAGGAATAGATCCAGCGCGGCTTGTTGATCGGGCCGAGGATCAGTTCCGAGGTATACGGATCGAAGCCGTCGTCACGGCACATGCCGTAGACTTCAGACGTCGAGGGGAACAACACGCGTTTCTTGTACTTCACGCATTGCCGCACGATCGGCAGGTTGGCTTCGAAATCCAGCTCGAACACGCGCAACGGATCTTTCACGTAAGTCGCCGGCGTTGCGATCGCCACCAGTGGCAACACCACGTCACACTTGCGCACGTGATATTCGACCCATTCCTTGTTGATGGTGATGTCACCTTCGAAGAAATGGAAACGCGGATTGCCCATCAGGTCGCTGACGCGTTCCGAGAACATGTCCATGCCGAACACTTCCCAGTCGGTCGTGTCGATGATGCGCTTGCTCAAGTGGTGGCCGATGAAGCCGTTGACGCCCAGAATCAGAATCTTCTTCACACGTGATCTCCCAGAGAAAGTGGCGCGGTGCCGTGATGCGCCAGAAACTGCGACGCATCCATCACTTTGCCGTCAAATTCAAGTTGCAATATCTCGATACGTTTGCCGTCGTTGCAATCGACATAACAACGACCGGCCTCTGCATACAGACTTGGCTGCGGATGCTGCGCGGCTTCCGCTGCATAATGGCTGCGCAGCAACTTGAGCGCATGCCCTGCTGCCGCACTGAAAGCGCCGGGATAGGGCGGCGCCACTGCCCGAATCAGATTATGGACCGTCTGGGCAGGCTGCCGCCAATCAATGCGCCCGTCTTCCGGGCGACGTCGCCCATAATAACTGCCTGCTTTCAGATCGAGCGGCACACGCGGCGCGCTGCCCTGCATCAATCCCGGGAGGCTGCGCATCATGACCATCTCGGTCGCGACCGTGACTTTATCGAATACCTGCCCTGCCGTATCGTCCGGCAGGATCGGCACGGCCTGCTGATCCACCAGATCGCCGGCATCCGGTTTGATCTCCATATAGTGCAGGCTCGCACCGGTCTCGCGTTCACCGTGTACGATGGCCCAATTGATCGGTACCCGGCCACGGTATCTTGGTAACAGAGAGCCGTGCATGTTGAGCGCCCCGCGCTTCGGAATGCCGAGTAATGACGCCTTGAGCATGAACCGGTAATAGAACGAGAACAGGAAATCCGGCTCAAGTGCCGCGACCCGCGCCACGAACTCATCGGTATTCGGATCGTCGGGCAGAACCACCGGAATGTGATTCAGTTCCGCCAGTCGCTGTACGCTGTCGAACCAGATATTCTCATTCGGGTCATCAGGATGAGTCACTACGAGTTTGACATGTACTCCCTGTGCGAGCAGGGCCGACAAACAGCGCACGCCCACATTGTGGTATGCAAAGACAACTGCACTGGTCACTTGGCTTTCTTCTCGAGTATCGCCCGGATCAGGAACCGCGGCCGGCGCTGCACTTCCTGATAGATGCGCCCCACGTATTCGCCCAGCAAACCGATACCGAACAGCAGGATGCCGATGAAGAAGAACACCACGGCAAACAATGTGAACACGCCCTGCACGGTGCCCTGCGGATAGAGAATCCGGTAGATCATCAAGTAAAGGAACAACATGACCGAACCGGTCGCAATAATCACACCGAAGAATGAAAATATCTGCAGCGGCACCACCGAGAACCCCGTCACCAGATCGAAGTTGAGCCGGATCAGCTTGTACAGGGAATACTTGGATTCGCCCGCTTCGCGTTCGTTGTGCTCGACTGTCACTTCGGTGGGGCGCAACGAGTACAGATATGCAAGTGCCGGAATGAAGGTATTGATCTCGCTGGTATTGTTGATGGCATCCACCACATGCTTTGCATAGGCGCGCAACATGCAACCCTGATCGGTCATCTTCACTTTCGTTATACGCTCGCGTAGCCGGTTCATCAGCCGTGAAGCATAGGTCCGCCACCAGACATCCTGGCGCTTGCGACGGATGGTGCCGACATAATCGTAGCCCTCATCCATCTTGGCCAACAGCGTAGCGATTTCCTCTGGTGGATTCTGCAGATCCGCATCCAGCGTCACCACGATCTCACCCTGTGCTGCACTGAACCCGGCCAGGATTGCCGCATGTTGGCCGAAATTGCTCTGCAACAATACTACCCGCGTGACATCCGGACGTTTATCGAATTGCTCGCGCAACATGGCGGCAGAGCGATCCGCACTGCCATCATCCACGAACAGAATTTCGTATTTGCGATTCAAAGCATCGAGCGCCGGATACAGACGTGCGAACAGGACCGCGAGTGATTCCTGTTCGTTATAGACCGGGATCACCACGGAGACCAGTGACGTGTTTACTTGTTGTGTCATGAGTTTCTCCGACTGTTCACTTGCCGAGACATTCCGCGAGGACTGCACACACCCGGTCCACTTCCTCCAGCATCATGCCGGGAAATAATGGGAGTGTCACGGTCTCGAGGCCGATACGCTCCGCATTGGGGAAGCTGCCCTTCGCATGTCCCATATCTCGATACAACGTGAACTGGTTAAGCGCTTGGTAGTGGATGCCGATACCGATGCCGCGTTCATGCATTCGCTGCTTGAGCGTGGCGCGATCCGGGCAATCGGCGTTGTAGGCCGGCAACAGGGTGAACATGTGCCAGCTGTGGCCCTCGTCGCCACGCGCCGGCAGCACGCCCAGCCTGTTGCCGTCCAGCAGCTCGAAATAACGATAGGCGAGTTGCCGGCGCTTGTCGTTGAACCCGTCCAGTCGCTTTAGCTGTTCGATGCCGATGCGCGCCGCCACGTCGGTCATATTGTGTTTGCTGGCAGCACGGGTCACATCCATGGTTCCATCCGCGAATTTGGTGATGCCGTGGAAGCGCAGAATCTCGAGCTGCTTGGCTTCCGCTTCGTTCGCCAGCGAGATCGCACCGCCTTCGATGGTGGTCAGGTTCTTGTTGGCGTGGAAACTGAACACCACAATGTCGCCGAAAGAACCGATCTTGCGGCCTTTGTATGAGGTTCCAATCGCTTGCGCGGCATCTTCAATTACACGCAGCTTGTGCTTTTCAGCCAGCGCATACACGCCATCCATATCCACTGCCAGACCATTCAGGTGCACCGGCATGATCACGCGGGTTTTAGGTGTGATCGCGGCTGCCACCTGATCCAGCAGCAGACTGCGTGAGCGCAGATCCACATCCACCAACACCGGTTTCGCACCCAAACGCAACACCACATTGGCGGTGGCGGCGAACGTCATGGCCGGCACGATAACTTCGTCGCCGGATTTGATACCCGCGACTACCAACGCTTCCTCCAGCGCACCGGTCGCATGCAGGAATGTGCGCACCTGACGTCCACCGCCCAGGTACGTCGCAAGATCCTGTTCGAATTGCGCCACCATCGGGCCGGTCGTGATCCAGCCGGAACGCAACACATCCACGACACCCGCGATAGTCTCTTCGTCGATAGTCGGTCTTGTGAATGGCAGATAGTTACTCATTGATTATTGGCTCTCGATAAATCAGCTGCGCGCAACCAGATAAACACCGACTATGATGACCGCAATGCCCGTAATCCGTATCGCGCTCAACGATTCGCCCATCAGCCACCAGGCTGCGACCGCGGTGACGACGTAGCCCAGCGACAGCATCGGATAGGCGATGCTCACCTGCACGCGTGACAAGGCCAGTATCCACACCACTACGCTGACCACATAACAGGTCAGACCACCGAGGATGTGCGGCTCAAACGCCAGTTTCCAGCCCGCCGACAGGATCGTGCTCAGCGTGAGCTTGATCTCACCGACCCGGGTCACGCCGGCCTTGAGCAATAATTGTGCGGCGGCGTTCAGCATCACGCCGGTCAATACCAGAAGAAAGCTGACCAGGTTCATGGTTTCTCCACGATCACGCGCGCCGTATCCTGCGCGATGATCTTCATTGGCAGGTCCTGCTTGAGCAGGGTTTGATAAGTCTCCGTCGGCATCACCGCGAAGGCCCTGGCGTCCTGTTGCCAGCGCTTGGTAAAGGCATCGAGGTCCGGAATCCACTTATCCGGTTCATGCCGGATACCGAATGCCAGTTCACCCTGGTATGCCACCAGCGTCAGCGTCCGTTTGAGATAAAACGGCAACGATTGCTGGTAATCATCCACGCTGTAGAACGGGGTGCTTGTCGTATCACGATCACCAAGCTGTTTCACCAGCGAATGGCCGGAATAGACCGGCGACAAGACCTGAGCGCCACTGGTGATTATCTGCAATGTGATGAACATCCCCGCCGCCAGCAAACCCACCGCAGCACAGGGGCATCGATAGTAAGCCAATACAAATGCGGTACCTGCTCCCAGTAACAGCACACCACAACCCACCGCGAGCCACGGCAGGTACGCCTTGTAAAGCTCCAGTGGCACACCGCCGCCATCGTGTTTCAACATCGGCGCTAACCACAGCGTGGCCAGCGCCATGACCACACACAGCACTGCGTTAAGCAGAATATCGCTGCGGCGCAATTTTCCAAGCTCATGCCCGACCAGCAACGCCAGTGCCGGAAAGATCGGCAGGATGTAACTGCCGAGCTTGGAATCCGAGAACGAAAAGAACACGAAGATGAACGCGACCCATATCCACATGAACAGAGTCGGATTGAAAATGCCGCTGCCGCCTCGCATCCCTGGTCCACGCTGCCACGATTTCAAAGTCGCACGCACGAATTGCGGCCACCACGGCAACATGCCCGCGATCAGGATCGGAATGAAATACCACCAGGAACCCGGCCGGTGTGCGACCGGCGTCAGGAAGCGCTCGAAATGTTCGTAGATAAAGAAGTGCTGGAAAAAATCCGGATTGCGGATACTGACCAATACGAACCAGGGCGCAGCGATGACCAGGAAGATCAGCAGGCCGCCGTAATAGTGCAGTTGTTTCCAGCGCTTCCAGTCACGTGCAACGAGTGTGTACAGCACGAACACCGCGCCCGGTAACACCACCGCTTCCAGGCCCTTGCTCAACATCCCCAGCGCGGCAGCAGCCCAGGCTGCATACATCCAGTTCCGGCGCGCGCGCAGATCGCCGCTGTCAGCAGCGCGCATCGCTAGCAGAAACGCAAACAGCGTCGCACTCATGAAGAAACTCACGCCCATGTCGAGCGTGTTGAAATGCCCCATGATCACATAATAGAAACTGCTCGCCAGCAGCAGTGCCGCGCCCCACGCGGTGCTGCGGTCAAACAGACGCCAACCCACCCAAGCCGTCATCAATATGCCGAGAAATCCGGTCAGCGCCGTCCACAACCTTGAGGTCCAGTTGGACTCGCCAAATACCGCGTAGGTCACGGCGGTCGCCCAGTATTGCAGGGCCGGTTTCTCGAAATACTTGAGGCCGTCGAGGCGCGGCGTCACCCAATCGCCGCTGGCCAGCATCTCGCGCGGGATCTCGGCGTAACGGCCTTCGTCGGTCTGAAACAGGTCCCGGTACTGGAGATTGGCGAACCACAGCAGCGCAAAACACGCCGCCGCCAGAATCGCCAGGATACGTGGAGAACTGGACATGCTTTCCGGCCGGATTGGATGGTCGTTATGAAGCTGCGCAGTATATACGAAGAGCCCCGGCGGCGTCCCTAAGCACTGGATTCTGTACGGAATTTCATCAAGTTACGTGCGAGTGGACCCCGCTCACTCGCACTCCAGCGCCAGCATCCCGGTCTCAAGATAGCGCCGATAATCGGACCGGATCAGCGCGTAATCGAAATACGTATGCCCGGCCGCACCCCCGACACTTAGCCGCGGGTTCTCACGGCTTTCTGAGCCCATATCTGCAGCGTTTCTGCATGCTCAAGCACATCGGCTGGCACTTCATAGTAACGATGAAGCTCACGCACGCCTTTGGGATTGAACGGCCTGCTGCCGCTACTTACGTAGTCCGGGCGGCTGGCTTCATCAGTGCGGAAGTACAGCGCGCCCCCGTGCACGATGCCGAAGAAGCTGTCGTGCATGTAGAGTCCATGCCCGCCAAACATGGGGCGCGACTTCAGATCGCGGACATCAGCGAGCTGCTCCAGCACGTAGTCGAGAAATGATGCATCACTCATGCCAAGTAGACCTGTCCATCAGAGTCGCAATGGGGCCAGCATCCCGGTCTCGCGATAGCGTCGGTAATCGGACAGGATTAACGCATGATCGAAAGCCAGTTTGGGCAGGGCGAAGACATCGGCCAGCATCACCCGGCCCGCATCGTCACCCGCTTGGGGTTCACCCTCTGCTTCAGCTATATACACCGCGCTCACCGTATGCCCGCGGCGATCGCGGGACGGATTGGAATAGCAACCCAGCAATACCTTAAGCCGGATATCCAGCCCAATCTCCTCCTTCGCTTCCCGCACCGCCGCTTGTTCCAGCGTCTCGCCGACATCCACGAAACCGCCGGGTAACGCCCAGCCCGGAGGCGGATTACGCCGTTCGATCAGCAGGATGGGCCGATCCGGCCGATCGGTCAGCTCGATGATGATGTCCACAGCAAGCGCAGGTGTTATGGGTCTAGCCATGGTTATTTCCGGTTGAGCTGAAAATGAGGGATTTTGCTTCCTGGCTAGGCGCGGACGCTGGAGAAACCGGAGCGTACAAGATAGTACGTTAGGATTTCGAGAGCGGCCGCAACAACGCCAGGGAGGAAAAGAGCCATTTTCAGCCTTGTTTAAAGCGATGGATCAGGCGGCGGGTCCGCTTGTCCGGACGCCCGGGGGTCATCGGCGTTGCCATGGTCGCTGCCTTGCGCAGCCTCGACTCATGCTCCCGACGTTCACGGCTGGCTTCGGACTCTTCATATAAGGCCTGCGCTTCTTTAGCCTGCCCGCGCTTATCCGAGAGTGCCAATACAATGATTTCGTAATGCTCGGTCCCGCGCGTGATCTCCAGCCGGTCACCGATGCGTGGCTCATGTGCCGGTTTGGCGCGTACGCCGTTCACATGCACCTTGCCGCCGTTCACCGCGACCGTTGCCAGCGAGCGGGTCTTGAAGAAGCGCGCGCACCAAAGCCATTTGTCCAGTCTTGGACGCGACAGGGCTTCGCTGTTTCTTGTTTGCTGATGCGACATCGCCTCGCCACGCCCGTCTGTTCATGGATGCGGGCAGTCTAGCACTCCGGATTTCAGGGGCTGGTATAATTGCGCGCCTCCCAATCCCCCGCCTTTTGGAGCCCCCGTGAAAGACACCTTTCTCGCCCATTTGCGCCAGCAAATCGCCGGCCTGCATGAAGCCGGTCTTTACAAAGCCGAGCGCGTCATCAGCACGCCGCAGCAGGCAACCATCAAGGTCGGTTCCGGCGAGGAAGTCATCAATTTCTGCGCCAACAATTACCTGGGTCTGGCCAACAACCCCGAACTGGTGAAAGCCGCGCAAGCTGCATTGCCCAAATACGGTTTTGGGCTGTCTTCGGTGCGCTTCATCTGCGGCACCCAGACGGTGCATAAGGAACTGGAAGCACGGCTGTCAAAGTTTCTCGGTACTGACGACACGATTCTTTACTCATCGTGCTTCGATGCCAACGGTGGACTGTTCGAGACGTTGCTCGACGAACAGGATGCGGTGATCAGCGACGCGCTGAACCACGCCAGCATCATCGACGGTGTGCGGCTGTGTAAAGCCAAACGCTTCCGTTACAACAACAACGACATGGCGGACCTGGAAGCGAAGCTCAAGGAAGC
>JBOIBL010000096.1:0-4836 GCA_050739495.1 Gammaproteobacteria bacterium
CATCCGGATCAGGCCATCTGAGGCCATCCCTTTGAGAGCCTGCAGTTCGGCAGCGAAATAACGCTGAAAATCGATCCCGAAATGTTGCTCATAGATGTGGAACGAAACGCGCCCCTGACAGGTCAGCTGCTGCAACAGGGCCCGACGCACACGGTCATCGGCATTCATCACCAGCCCCCTGCTGACAGCGAACTGAGCTGAATCCATCCGGGCTGAGTATTCATGCAAGGTCTTAACGTTCTGGCTGTAAGTATCTCCGATCATGCCGATCGCACTCATGCCCAGGCCGACCAGATCACATTCGACCCCGGTTGAATAACCCTGGAAATTGCGCTGCAGGGTCCCCCGGTGCATCGCACCGACCAGTGAATCCGTCGGCAATGCGAAGTGGTCCATGCCGATATATTCATAACCGGCGGCCGTAAGCTTCTTGATGCTCAGACCGAGCAGTTCAAGTTTTGTTTCTGAATCCGGCAAGGAATCCATAGTGATCAGGCGTTGCGCCTTGAACAAATGCGGCATGTGTGCGTAATTGTAAATAGCCAGCCGATCAGGCCGCGCTTCGATGAGCGTATTCAGGGTCTCATCGAAGGTATCGACCGTCTGATATGGCAAACCGTAGATCAGGTCCGCATTGATGGAGATGAAACCAACCTCACGTGCCATCCTTATGAGCGCGAGCGTATGTTCCTGCGATTGTTCACGATTGACTGCCTGCTGAACTTTAGGGTTGAAATCCTGGACTCCGAAGCTGATTCGGTTGAAACCAAGCGTGGCGAGCCCCTGGATCATGTCAGTGGTAACCGTGCGGGGATCTACCTCGATACCGAATTCGCGTTGCGGACCCTGCGACAAGGTGAAATGGTGCCGCAGCATATCCATCAATTCCTGCATCTCATCAAGCGTCAAGGACGTCGGGGTACCGCCGCCGAGGTGCAACTGCCGAACCGTGCGATCACGGTCGAATAGCGTTGCCTGTAATTCTATTTCCCTATATAGGCGGTTCAGGTATGCCTTGACCTTGTCGTGGTGACGGGTAATGACACGGGTACAGGCACAGTAGTAACACGGGCTTTCACAAAACGGGATGTGCAGATAAAGAGAGAGGGGTACCGGAATCGGATCATTGTTACTGCTGCGGGCGGCCTCCACATATTTCATCAGATCGAAGCCATTTTCGAATTGTGCTGCGGTCGGATACGAAGTATAGCGGGGGCCATTCACGTCATATCGACGTATCAGCTCCGGGTCGAAATTGATAGATGTATCCATTCCTGTATCCCCTGAATTACTGTCGGCAGGCTACTCCGGATTGCCGGCCTTGAAACTGATCTAAATCAATCGGGCCATTCGGTACCAGTCGCGGAACAGAACGCTGGTAAAGCAGATTTCGCCGTATTTACCCCTCACATGATCTATATCAACGACCGGGAGCCCGGGAATGCCTATAAAGGCAACATGGAATGCACCCCTGGAAGCTGAACACTCATGAATCCGATAGCAAAACTGCGAGATGAACACGCCAATATGCGACGCATACTGATGCTGGTGCGTCTGCAGCTCGATCTGCTGAAAGATCACGGCAAGCCCGATCTGGTCCTGTTGGCAAATTCGCTCTACTACATGCGCAAATTTCCCAGCGTCGTCCACCACCCCAAGGAGGATCTCATCTTTGGAAAGCTGCTGGATGCGGGTGCTCCAGTGAAGCAAGAGGTGGAACAGACAAGAGCGCAGCATGGGATGATCTATTCCCTGGAGGATCACCTCATTGAACTGGTGCTCGGGCTACAAGCCGGCAAGAGCGAGCTTCAATCAAGGTTGCTGGAACTCGGACGAGACTACCTGGAAATCCAGGCACGGCACGTCGAGATCGAGGAACGCGTATTGTTTCCAAAAGCCATCGAAATTCTCCAACCAAGAGACTGGAAGGAAGTTCAACGCAAATCCGAGAGCATCGAAGACCCCCTGTTTGGGGCGAATGTGGCTGAACGTTACCAGTACCTGTATGAATACCTGTTACGAGAAGCGGCCGACAACGGAATGTTGTCAATCGCAAGGCAACCGGATGCATTCAGTTCAGCAACAGCATCTGGTTTTATGATTCAAAGCAAGAATACTCACTGAAATTTATAGCGTTCCCTTAACCGGGTGATTTTGGAGGCCACGGCAATGTATCTAAAACAGCTTGTTCAAATCGCGATCTTCACTATTTCGATCGCAGCTTGTGCACTTATCTGGCCTTCGACGGCCTTGGCGGTGCCAAGTTTTGCCCGCCAGACCGGCATGTCTTGTGCGGCCTGTCACACCGTTCCACCGCAGCTGAATACGTTCGGGCGTTATTTCAAGCTGCATGGCTACACTCTGGGAGGCGATAAACTCAGCGGTGGCAATGACAAACTCAGTATCGACAAATTCCCCCCGCTATCTGCGATGGCAATCATGTCCGATACGATCACCAAGAGTGCACAACCTGACAGCCAGGTTTCAGGTAGCGACGCTCAGAATGGAACTGCCGCATTCCCACAGCAGTTAAGCCTGTTCTATGCGGGTGCTATCGACACAAACATGGGGGTCTTCTCCCAGATTACCTATGCCCAACCGGATGACCATCTCAGCATGGACAATACTGATGTGCGTTATGCGCAAGACTCCACATGGGCTGGAAGCCCTGTGGTGTGGGGTTTCACGCTTAATAACAATCCCACGGTTCAGGACGTCTGGAACAGCACGCCTGCCTGGGGATTCCCGTATATCGGGTCTGAGTCGGCGCCCTCACCTTCGGCAAGCCCGGTGTTAGCGGGAGCGTTTGGCCAGCAGGTCGCCGGGCTGGGTGCGTATGCATGGTGGAACAACTCGATATATGGAGAACTCACCCTGTATCGCACCAGCCAGGTCGGCTCACCGCAGCCATTCGACAGCAGCAGTGCGGACGTCGTGTCAGGTTTTGCTCCTTACTGGCGAGTCGCCTGGGAACATCCATGGGCAGGCAGTGGTGGCAGCCAGCATGATCTGGAAGTAGGTCTGCTCGGCATGTCCGCTCATCTGTACCCCGGCGCTGGCAGTGCGCTGACGGGTTCCACCAACAACTTCACTGATACCGGTGTAGATGCGCAGTATCAGTACTTCACCGGCAATAACTCGCTGACTGTGCATGGCATCTTCCTGCACGAGAAACAGGACTGGAGCGCAGCCAGCCAGGCTGGAGCAGCGAACCCCAGTGATACCCTGAACTACTTGAAAGCGGACGCAAGCTACTACTGGAATAATGGTTACGGTCCGACCGTCGCCTACTTCAAGACTACCGGCAGCACCGACACACTGCTTTATAGCCCTGCGGCGGTGGCTGGGAGTCTCACCGGCTCGCCAGATTCCAGTGGCTGGATATTGCAATGGACCTGGGTGCCGGATCTCAATGTGCAGATAAGCGCCCAGTACATCATCTACAGCAAATTCAATGGTGCCAGCACTAATTACGACGGCGCAGGCCGCAATGCTTCGGGCAACAACACCCTGTATCTCGCCGCCTGGCTACTCTGGTAGACAAACCTGGCAGGTCAACTGTACAAACACGGCGGGCTGACAACCCGCCGTTTTATTATCCCGGAGTGAAAGCCGGTCAGGAATGCTCGATCTGGAACGACCGGGGATGCTGTCAAGGTCATAAGAGAGGCGCGGAAGACTCGAGGTCCCGGGCCCGGAGAAGATGCAAGCTAGTAAATATGGTGGGCCGTGACAGATTCGAACTGTCGACCAACTGGTTAAAAGCCAGCTGCTCTACCGGCTGAGCTAACGGCCCTAATGAACTGCAGCGGCGGAATAGCTTGCAACCGCACCCGAAATCCAAGGCGACGCATGATAGCGGAAGCCGTGATAATTACCAAATTTCAGCTATACCGTGTGGGGTCGGGAATCCCTGCTTCCTCGAACCCCTGGCGTCGCAGGCGGCAACTGTCACAGCGGCCGCAGGCATGACCCTCTGCGTCCGCGCTGTAACAGGACACGGTCGCAGCATAATCGACGCCAAGCGCTTTGCCCCGGCGGATGATTTCGGCCTTGGACCACTCGATCAACGGCGCATGAATCCGCAGCGGCCGCCCTTCCACGCCCATGCGGGTACCGAGGTTGGCGACACGCTGGAACGCTGCTATGAATTCGGGCCGGCAGTCTGGATAGCCGGAGTAATCCACCGCGTTTACGCCGATGAAGATATCCTGCGCACCCAGTACTTCCGCCCATCCGACCGCGACCGCCAGAAACACGGTATTGCGGGCCGGCACGTAAGTGACCGGGATACCTTCGGAGGGCTGCTCGGGAACCGCGATGCTGGCATCCGTGAGTGCGGAGCCGCCGATCGAGGACAGATCGAGCGCAACCGTCTTGTGTTCAACCGCGCCTAACGCCGCCACAACCCGCGCGGCGGCGGCGAGTTCTGCCTGATGGCGTTGACCATAAGCGAAGCTCAGCGCATGGCAGGCGTAACCTTGATCACGCGCGACAGCAAGTGTGGTCGCGGAATCGAGTCCGCCGGAAACAAGTACGACTGCTTTCTTCATTAAACAATTACCCATAAAAATCAGAGATTTTGGTTTCTGGGTAGGCAGAAATGACCGAGGAACCGGAGTATACACACTAGTACATGAGGCTTCCGAGATTATTTCTAACGCCGCCAGAAAACAAAAGATCAATTTTTATATGAACAAAATCGTATCCAACACACAACACCCGACCACCGAGGCCGGCGCCGCACCGCCAATGGTGGTCAGTACTCCAGTGGTGGCGGGATCGCTCGGACCCACACGCTACAGCGTAATTGGCGCAGTCAGCTTTGTGCATATC
>JBOIBL010000097.1:0-3506 GCA_050739495.1 Gammaproteobacteria bacterium
GCATGGTCGTTCGGATAATTGACCGTGCCGGTCTCCTGTAATTGTCTGACTCCCGGCAGGTGTTCGTGTTCGAAGCGTAGCGAACGATACGGCAACCGACCGTACCGATAATCAAAGTAGGCGTCGATCGGGCCGGTATACACGATGTGACCGAAACTGCCGCGATCACCGATCTTGGCGAAATCGATGCCCAATTCCGTGCTGATATTGGCGTGGTCGAGCATGTTCTGGAACATTTTGGTATAGCCGTGCTTCGGCATGGCCTGGAAGCTGTCTGTGAAATAGCGGTCGTCGGTATTGGTACGTACCGGGATGCGTGCTGCGACACCCGCCTTGAGCTGAGACGGATCCAGCCCCCATTGTTTGCGGGTGTAGTTCAGAAAGAATTTTTCGTACAGGTCCCGACCGACACTGTTCAGGATTACATCCTCGCTGGTCGCGACCGGATCGCGTGGTTCACGCACTTTTTCGAAAAATGCCACAGCGCCGGCTTCGTCGAGCTGCAATCCGTATAACCGGTTCAATGTGTCTCGGTTGATGGGGAAAGGGTAGGTGATCCCGTTGAGCACGCCACGTACCCGGTGTTCGTAAGGATGCCACTCGGTGAACCGAGAAAGATAGGCAGCGATGCGCTCCCCATTGGTATGGAATATATGTGGACCGTAAAGATGGATGAGCACGCCGTGCACATCGTATTCGTCGTAAGCATTACCGGCGATATGCGGGCGTTTGTCGATGACATGCACACGATAGCCGGCTTCTGCCAGCTCACGGGCCATGATGCTGCCGGCGAAACCGGCGCCGACCACAAGCACTGTGTCTTGGTTTTTCATACTGTAATTTAAAGATTTATGCCAAAATGTCGCAGTATGTTAAAGGGACGTGAATCATAAGCCAAGCCAATCCTGGATAGGATATAAATATCCATATCCGATGTTAATTTTGCACCAGCTGCTTTATGTAGAGGCGAGCGTATAAAGGTGTTCCACATGCGTTTTTTTAGAGGCGCAGCTCTGATGCATGCGCGTACCCATTGTGATGCGATGATTTGTTTAGCTGGGATAGCGGTTTGCGTGCCGTACAATTTAAGTAACCATCTTTCAATAGCCTCGAGATCATGCAGGTCGGATATGGATCTGGGCGCGCGTATCAAGTTGTGTACGCGCTGTTCCTCTGGCGTGGGTTCATAGCCCTGCTGGCGTAGTGCCTGTATCCGGATACGGCCAGTCACTAGTTCCATTTCAGTCCGCTTTGTCTGAGTTTCCTGTCGTGGGTGCCGTCGATACCTGAGCAATGCTTCCGGGACGTTTGCGAAGCGGAATCGTCCACATGCACGGCTAAAGAGGTCATAATCTTCGGCTAATCTGTATTCTTCGCGATATTGAAATTCCTCGAATACTTCACGTCTTGCCATGATAGTTGGATGCAGGATAGAGTTTTGGAATAACATAGCCGTATGAACTGAATGTTCTTCGTATGGCCAGTGTACTGTACGTGATATACCTTGGCCGAATTCAATAAACCAGCTGCCACAAAGATCACACCCCGTTTGTTCGAGGAAAGCTATTTGCCGCGCAAATCTGTTAGGCATGGCAACATCGTCGGCGTCCATGCGTGCAATGAACCTTCCATTTGCATGGTTGAGTCCACGATTTAATGAATACACAATTCCACTGTTTCTTTCGTTCCGCAGGCAGGTTATTCGCAGGTCGTGGCGCTGGAACCGCTCTAATATTTCCGATGTGCCGTCCGTAGAGCCATCATCGATGACGATTACTTCGGATCCCGGACCTTTTTGGGTTGTGAGACTGTGCAGAGAATCAGCCAACCATTTTTCGGCGTTGTATACTGGAAGTACCACGGAAATAAGAGCGTTCATATTTGCTGAGCGCTCAAGATTTGTTGCCCCATATTTGATGCCTCATGCCCTTTCTTCTGGCGATCCCATCCACCATGCCGCTGGCGTAAGCTCTCAACTGTGCCAAACGGGAGGGTTCATTAATCATTGTCGCAAGTAGTCGCAAGAGTGCGGCTGGGATGCTCCTTGTCCAAACATGCCACGCCCCGTGTTTCCAGGACGTCAAGATTCTGTTTCTGACATCGTAATACCGTTTCCATGGAGCGATGCGGAAGCATACGGGAGCCCATGGACCTAGGCCGAAGCGATAGAATTGTGATGCCGGGTGGTTAAGTCTGCTTTTGCCAACCGCAATGACAGGAAATCCAAAATCATGCGCACGGAAACAGTATTCAGTATCATCTCCGGCGATAAAATATCCGGCATCCGGGTATCCAATTGTCTCAATAATTTTACGGGGGATGAGGATTCCAAGGAATGGAAGTGCAGGAACATTGACTCTTGTGGGGACTCTATCCGGAACGTCAAACTCTACGCCATCGATTGAAAACAGCGGCCAGCAAAGTCGGCCATTATTGGCGACGGCTATGGACCCATAAATTGCATTGTCATCTTCCACTGCGCTCATAAGATGTTTCAGAGTGGTCGGGCGAGGTTCCGCATCGTCATCCATCATCCAGAGCCAGTCAGTATTCCCTTGCATCGCAAACCTCATGCCTTCTGCAAAGCCTCCGGCACCACCAGTGTTAGTATCCAGGGCCACCACCTGGATATGGGGTTGAGTCAGCCAGCCCTGTTCCCGAAGCATTGCGCGCGTGCCATCCGTCGACGCATTGTCGATTACCAGTATCAGTTCCGGTCTTCGAGATTGTGCCTGCAATGCAGAGATACATTTCGCAAGCAACGCTTTCCGATTGTAGGTTACCACTATTGCAGTGACGGATTGCTTCAAGTGTGATTATCCCGGGTTCGTCAAGATGGCCTACTGCGTCTTTTCCAGATGCCGAGACAGGAACTTCAAGGCGGTGAAATGAAGGTCGTATTTTATGCTGCTCAGAATCTCCTGCCCAGCCGGCTTTGCAGCCAGCCACGATGATATGATCGTTTTCCGGCACTGCGTCCTGTCCGGCAGTGAAGCCATGGTTTTCTCATATGCGGAGATGTCTATAGAGGCATCCTTTACCAGCATCTTCAGAAGGGTCGATCTCGCCAGAGCGATGTATCCGAGTACCCAGACCGGCGCCTTGTTTGTTTCCATCGATCGCTGCAACTCTTCGCTCAAAGTCATGACATGACCATCAAGAAACTCCTTGAATTGGTCGGTATTGGTCACCCACAGTCTTCTAGCTGTAATTAGAGCGGAAGCAAGCATCGGATAAAGGTAATGAGACCTCGGCCGGTCCCCGAGCCAACGCGCTGAATCATGGAACAATGCAAAGATACGGCGACACATGGCCGCGTCATGCCACGCCTGGTTGGATTTCGCACGGGACATGCTGTTTGGATGCTGACGATAATAGACTAGGGCATTCTTGACGAGTGCGGGAGGTGAAGAGATCACCGCGAGCCGGAACCAGAAATCGTAATCCTCGCAGGCCCGCATGGTGGTATCGAAGTGCAACCCGGCTTCGTCCACGACGGATTTCCT
>JBOIBL010000098.1:0-10583 GCA_050739495.1 Gammaproteobacteria bacterium
AAATGGCCGAGGAACTGGAGTGTACATGCCAGTACATGGGGCGATGTACAGGACGTACAAGTGCCGTGGGAGGCAGGATGCCGGGAGCGGCCTTCCGAGGCTATTTCCAACACCACCAGAAGGCAAAAGAGCGATTTTCAGCAAGGCCCGGTTTCATTGCGAAATTGGCGCAAAATCCGTAGAGTACGCACCCTTTCCGGCTGCCCACAGGCAGTCCATTACAGGTTTTTCAGGAGTCTCGACCTTGGCCAACACCAAGCAAGCAAAGAAGCGCGCCCGCCAGGCGGAAGCCCACCGCGACCACAATGCCGGTATGCGTTCCATGGCCCGCAGCTATATCAAGAAAGTGGTCAAACTGATCGCCGAAGGCAAGAAGGCCGAAGCCGAAGCCGCCTACAAGGAAGCCGTGCCGGTCATCGACAGCACCGCCAACAAGGGCCTGATCCATCACAACAAGGCTGCGCGTCACAAGAGCCGCCTGAACAATCACATCAAGGCGATGAAGGCATAAGCACTTCTGCTATTTGATATAAAAAAGCCGGCTTGATGCCGGCTTTTTTATTGTCAGGATTCCTCTGAACCAATTACGTTTTCACTGACAGCTCTGAGTTGCTCCAATCGCTCCATGATCTTCTGGCACAGTTCTTTGGTGCCTTCACCGGCGAGTCCCGAGATTCGGAACACCGGCCCTTTCCATTTGAGACCTTTGACGATGACTTTGCAGCGTGGCGCGCGTTCGTCTTCTGGCAACAGATCGATCTTGTTCAGCACCAGCCAGCGTTCGCGCGCGGCAAGCTCGGGGCTAAATTTTTCAAGTTCCTGCACAATGGCTCGCGCGTCCACGATCGGATCGCCACTGCCTTCGTAAGGTGCGACATCCACGAGATGCAACAGCACCCGCGTGCGTTGCAGGTGTTTCAGGAACTTGATGCCCAAGCCCTGGCCTTCGGCAGCGCCTTCGATCAATCCGGGGATGTCGGCCATCACGAAACTGCGGCCCATACCCACCGAGACGACGCCGAGATTCGGATACAGAGTGGTAAACGGATAATCCGCGACTTTGGGGCGCGCACCGGAGACGGCACGGATCAGCGTGGATTTGCCGGCATTGGGCATGCCCAGCAAGCCGACATCCGCGATCACCTTGAGTTCGAGTTTGAGGCTGCGGCGTTCACCCGCACTGCCGGGCGTTGATTGGCGCGGCGCGCGATTCACGCTGCTCTTGAAACGGGTGTTGCCGAGGCCGTGGAATCCGCCTTGTGCGACTTTCAGACGTTGGCCGACCGTGACCAGATCGCCGAGCAGTTCTCGGGTATCCATGTCCATGATCGAGGTGCCGACCGGCACATGCACGATCAGGTCTTCCCCGCCGCGCCCGGTCATATCGCGACTCATGCCCTTCTGGCCCTGCTGTGCCTGAAAGGTGCGTACCGCACGGAAATCTGCCAGGGTGTTTAGGTCTTCGCGGGCTTCCAGCCACACGCTGCCGCCGTCGCCGCCATCGCCGCCGTCCGGGCCACCGAACGGGATGAACTTCTCGCGCCGGAAGCTCACGCAGCCGTTGCCGCCGTCACCGGCGATGATCTTGATAATGGCTTCGTCAACAAATTTCATTAAGCTATCTCGTAACTATCCAACCGTTCGTGTTGAGAGTAGTGGAGCAAAGCTCTGCGAAGTCGAAACACATGAAAATCATGCGCTTGGCCCCTTCGACTTCGCGCCTATGGCGCTACGCTCAGGGCGAACGGAATTTTAGGACAAGCTCATAATAACTGTTCCAAACAAAAAGCCCCGCAAACAGCGGGGCTCCCCAGAGTCACGTGCCGATACCGAGTATTACTCGGTGATGATGCTCACGTAACGACGCTGCGGCTTGCCCCGCACATCGAACTTGACCTTGCCGTCCGCCTTGGCGAACAGGGTATGGTCACGGCCCATGCCCACGTTCACGCCGGCACGGTATTCGGTACCGCGTTGACGGATCAGGATGTTGCCGGCGATCGCCGCTTCACCACCAAAGAGTTTGACGCCCAGGCGTTTCGACTCGGAATCGCGGCCGTTACGGGTACTGCCGCCTGCCTTTTTGTGTGCCATGCTGGTTTAACCTCTGATACTCAACCGGCCTGGATGCCGGTGATCTGGACTTCGGTGTAATGCTGCTTGTGCCCGCCGCGACGCCGGTAGTTCTTGCGGCGGCGCAGCTTGAAGATGAAAATCTTGTCGTGGCGGCCGAGGCTCTTGACCGTGCCACTGACCTTGCCGCCCTTGACGAACGGCGCGCCCAGGACCGGCTCCGCGCCATCCTTGCTGACCATCAGCACGCGGTCGAACTCGACCGGGGCGCCGGCTTCGGCGGCCAATTTTTCGACGCGAATAACGTCGCCTTCGCTAACCCGGTACTGCTTGCCCCCGGTCTCAATAACGGCGTACATGTAATTCTCCGGAAATCGTGTTGGAATCCGCCAAAGGGCGCGAATTCTACGGCTTGGCGGGCTCCGGGTCAAACCCCAGGGGCTCCGGCTTGACACTTCCTCGCGCGGACCCCTAGCATCGCCTCTCCCCGCGGCCTGTTCCGCGCCGCCCGAGTCCCGAAAACCCATGGTTCGAGCCTCCGCCACCGCCCGGCCCGGCATCGCCCCCCCGGATCTGGGCGCCATCCGCGAACTTGTCGCCGACGACATGGTGGCCGCGGACCGCCGCATCCGCGCAGAACTCACCTCCGACGTGGCACTGGTCAACCAGCTGGCGGATTACATCATCGCCGGCGGCGGCAAGCGCTTGCGCCCGATGCTGGTGCTGCTGTCGGCTCGTGCCTGTGGTGTCAGCGACCAGCGGCATATCGATCTGGCGGCCATCATCGAATTCATCCATACCGCGACCCTGCTCCACGATGATGTAGTGGACGCCTCCAACCTGCGGCGCGGACGCGAGACCGCCAACGCCATCTGGGGCAATGAAGCCAGTGTGCTGGTCGGTGATTTCCTGTATTCGCGTGCGTTCCAGATGATGGTGCAGGTAGACGACATGCGGGTCATGCGGATCATGGCAGATGCCACCAACCTCATCTCCGAGGGTGAGGTGCTGCAACTCATGAACATCAACGACCCTGACACCAGCGAAGCACGCTACATGGATGTGATCCGGCGCAAGACTGCGACCCTGTTCGAGGCCGGTGCACGTCTCGGCGCTGTGATCTCGCAACGTCCGGACAACGAACAGGATGCGATGGGGCGCTACGGTCTGCATCTGGGAATCGCGTTCCAGCTGATCGACGACATGCTGGACTACAGCGCCTCGGCCGACGAGCTGGGCAAGAATATCGGGGATGATCTGGCGGAGGGTAAACCGACCTTGCCGCTGATCCATGTCTTGCGTCACGGTACCCCGGCGGAGCAGAAACTGGTCCGCGAGGCGATCGAACATGGCGGACTGGATCACATCGACGACGTCCTCACCATCATCCAGCAAAGCGGCGCACTGGATTACGTGGCAATGAAAGCGCGAGAACATCGACGGCACGCATTGGACGCACTGACTGGATTGCCGGCATCCCGGTATATGGGTGGCTTGAAAAATCTGGCCGAGTTTGCAGTCGAACGGCGATCCTGAATCAGCGCCGGGAGCGCCGTTTGATGGTGCCCTCGCGTAACGCAGCAGCACAGGCATCTGCAGACAACGGATAACTGTAATAGAAGCCCTGTGCCACATCGCAGCCACTGTCGCGCAGATACTGTTCCTGACGCACTTCCTCGACTCCTTCCGCGATCACCCTGATCCCCAGCTTGTGGCTCATCGCCACCAAGGCGCTGACGATGGCGGTATGGCGGGCATCGGTCGGCATGCCGATGACGAAACTGCGGTCGATCTTGAGGGTGTTGATCGGGAACCTGCTCAAATACGCCAGCGAAGAATAACCGGTGCCGAAGTCATCGATCGAGAACCGGATGCCCAATGCATTCAGATCACGCATCCGCTGCAGCACATTGGGGTTGTCGGTCATGATCGCGGTTTCGGTCAGCTCGAGTTGCAACAACCTGGGATCAAGGCCGGTCCGCTTCAGGATATCGCGCACGGTGCCGACCAGGTCTTCCTGCAGAAACTGCCGCGCCGAGATGTTCACCGTCATCAGCGGTGACTCGATGCCAGTGCTTCTCCATTTCATGGCCTGACGGCAGGCATTCTCCAGCAACAACGCTCCCAACGCGACGATATCTCCACTCTGCTCGGCAACCGCGATGAATTTTGACGGCGGGATCAGCACGCCTTCCTCGGTACGCCAGCGTGCCAGCGCCTCGAGACCGACGATGCGGCGGGTACTGAGCTCCACTTGCGGTTGATATTCCAGAAAGAACTCGTCCTGCAATGCGGCGCTGCGCAAGCGACCACGCAGGCTCACGAATTCCTCCACCAGCGCTTTCATCTCGGCACTGTAGAAACGCGTGCCGCCCGGGTCGTCGCGTTTGGTCTCGAGCAGGGCACTGTCCGCATTGCGCAGGATCGTCTCCGCATCCTCGCCATCACGTGGCGATACCGCCACTCCCACGCTCAATCGCACATCCAGCCGGCCGGCAGCAATCTGCAACGGCTGTTCCAGTTCTGCCTTGGCGAGTTGCACACGGCTCCTCAGCTCATCGCGCTCGAATCGTCCGGTGACGATGACCGCGAACTCGTCCGCCGCCAATCGCGCCACCCCGTCGTGGCTACCGAACGTCTTGGCCAGGCGCGCGCCAAATTCACGCAACACGCTGTCACCGGCATCATGCCCCAAGGCATCGTTGATCAACTTGAACCCGTCCACGTTGAGCACCATGACTGCGACACTCTCACCCGTTTCATGGTGTTCGATCTGTTCACGCAGATTCTCATTGAACAGGGTGCGGTTAGCCAACCCGGTTAGCGGATCGTAGTAGGCGAGATAGCGCAGACGCTTCTCGCCTTGCACACGTTCTGTGATATCGGTGGTAACGGAGATGATGCCGTTGACTTCGCCGTTCTCGTTACGACTGACAACCGAATCCACCTGGACGTCGATGGCACGGCCATCAGCAGTCTGCTGACGCGACTGGAAGGAATGCGTGAGCAGCCCTTCGTGCATCATCCGATCAAAATTACGTTTGGATTCGATGCGTTTTGTGGCATCGACGACTATGTCGAAGATGCTCTTACCGATCAGTTCGCCTTGCTGATATCCCAGCATCTTGTGGGAAGCGTGATTGGCATAGATAATGAGGCCCTTGTCGTCGACCTCCTTGATGCCGTGGGGCACAGCTTCCATCAAACGCCGATAACGTCTTTCGCTGCGCCGCAACGCGACTTCGCTCTTCTTCTCCGTCGTAATATCCTGAAAGATACCGAACACAGCCTCGCCGGCATCGGTGGTGGCCGGGCTATACTGACCTTTGACACGCACATGGCGGATCTCGCCATCCGGGCGCACGATCCGGGCCTCGAATTCGGTACTCTCGTGGTTCTGCGCCACGCCCCGCACATGCTTCTCGACTTGCGGCTGATCTTCGGGATGATAGGTACTGAGAGTGCGATTGAAATCTGGATCCAGCTTGCGCGGATCGAGTCCGCGTATCTGGTATATCTCCTCCGACCACCACAACTTGTCGGACCCGATATCCCAGCGCCAGTGCCCGAGATGCGCAAGGTGTTCCGCCTCATCCAGCATGCGGGTACGTTCCTCCAGCACATCGCGGATACGCACTCGTTCGGTAATATCGGTCAACACTCCGACGTAGAATTTTGATTTGCCTTCCTCGTCCAGTACCGGACTGATGGAAAGCGAGCTCCAGAATTTCTCACCGTCCTTGCGGTGATTGACGATGTCGATCTGCCCCGACTCGTTCGATTTGAATACCGTGCGGATATGCTGACGCGTCTCATCGGAAGTCACCGCCAGATCAGCCAGCAGACGCCAGTCCCGGCCCTGCACTTCCGCAGCGGAAAACCCGGTAATCCGCTCGAACGCCGGATTGACATAGATGATCGGATAATGATCGTCTGATATCTGGGTATCGACCACCACCACCCCTGCTGAAGATTGCTGTACTGCAGCACCCAGCATGATGTGTTCCGACAGCACTCGCTGCAACTCGAGCTCGCGTTTCTTGAGTGCGGTTATGTCGGTGTACAGGCTGATATAACCACCACCTCTCGCGCGGCGTTCCTTGATCAATACCCAACGCCCGTCACTGAGGTGCTGCTCAATGCTGCCGGTCGCACGCTTGTGTGCTTCGATACGCTCCCGCAACCAGGCTTTGGGATCATTTCCGGGCAGTTCGAACTGTTGATTTTCCAGTCCCTTTCGCAAAATATCCTTGAACCGGTTGCCCGGTTGCAGAACATCTCCCATTTCCGGATACATCCGCCGCAACTGATCGTTGCAGACGACCATACGATCCTCGGCATCGAACAGGATGAATCCGTCTTCGATATATTCAAGCGCATCGGCAAGCTGGTCCTCCGCGCGCTGCCGTGCCTGGCTCTCGCCGACAGTGGCAAGCGCGGTCTGTACCGCACGCCGCAGGCGCACCATCTGGCGCGGCGATTTCACGACATAGTCACTGAGCCCAAGACGCATGGCCTGCACCGCGACTTCTTCGGTAGCAGTACCGGTGAACATGATGACGGGTATCTTGGGAAAACGCGCCTTGATCAGCCTCAGAACATCGAGGCCGGTGATCCAGCGCAGATGAAAATCGGTGACTACCAGATCGAAACGGGCTTCGGCGAAGGCCGCATCGAGCTGGGCCTGGTCTACGACGTGGATGACTTCGAGATCGGGAATATCCTTGCTGAGTTCCCGTACCACCAGGGCACGGTCATCGGGATTATCGTCGGCCAGCAACACACACAAAGGGCGTCGATTTTCGCCGCCCGCGTGATCCCTCGCATCGTGTTTGTTCTCGGCCAAGCTCCCCTCCCAAGCACCGGATCGTACCGGCTCAACTCAGTTCCGGGTGCTCGCTTAGCATAAGCCAATACACCTGGAGTTGCTTGAGCAAGGTACTGAATTCCTCGAAAACTACCGGCTTGACCAGATAGGAATTGGCCCCTATCTCATAGGCCCGATTGATATCGGAAGGTTCACGCGACGAAGTCAGCACTACCACCGGCAGGCGCTTCAAACCTGGTTGCTCACGCAGCCATTTGAGCACCTCGTGCCCGGAAAGCCGCGGCAATTTGAGATCCAGCAACATCATGAAAGGCAGCGGATGGCGTTCGCGATCCGCATATTGGCCTTGCCCTGAGAGATATGCCACCGCTTCCTCGCCGTTTTCAACGCAAGCTATGGGGTTGATCACGTGCGATTTGCTGAAAGCACGCTTGATCAGCATCACATCGTTCTGATCATCCTCGGCAAGCAATATCGTGGTACGCGTAATCTCACTCATTCTTGAACTCCCGCAAGCTGACCAGGAAAGTGCTGCCTTGAGCACCGGACTCAATCCGTATCTCACCCCGCATGCGGGCAAGCCCCTTCTTCACTATCGACAAACCAATTCCGGTCCCTGGATAGCTTTCTGCGCCATGCAAACGTTCAAACACATTGAATATCCGCTCCTGGTGCTCCGGAGCGATGCCGATGCCGTTATCCTTCACGCGCAGCTCCACCTGACCGCCACTGGAAACTGCCGTGACTCTCACCTCCGGAGAAGTTCCAGCTGCCACGAATTTAAGGGCATTACTGATCAGGTTGAGAACGACCTGCCGTAGTGTGGCTGGATGTGCCAGCACCGTCAACGCCGGCATCTGCACTTCGACTTTTGCCTTGCGGGATTCGATCTCATGCCCGAGATCATTCACCGCTTCCCGGGCCACCTCATCCAACCTTACCTTCTGCAGATCCATCTCGCCCCGGCCGACCCGACTGAACACCAGGAGATCCTGGATGAGGGTGTCCATGTTACGCGCAGCCGAAACGATCCTTTGCAGATAATCACGACCGGTGTCATCTATGTGTGCACCGTAATCCTCGATCACCGCATCTGCAAAACCATGCATGGCACGCAACGGTGCCCGCAGATCATGTGCCACTGAGTAAGCGAAGGCATCCAGTTCCCTGTTGCTGATATCGAGCTCTGCAGTACGCGCTGCGACTCGCCCCTCCAATTCATGCATGTGCGCTTGCAGGATTTGTTGCAACCGCACATTCTCCAATCCTACCGAAGCGATGTGCCCGAGTTGCACCAGCAGTGCTTCATCGTCCGCATCGAACTCGCGGCCCTGACGACCGGATGCGATCAATACTCCCGTGAGCTCGGCATCCTGGCCCACCAGCGGCACTGCCAACAACCCCTTGAAAGGCAGAGTTTCAGCACCGTGATTACCGAATCCATGGAAGCCCGGATGGCGCACCAATTCCTCTTGCGTCAGACGGACCGGGTGCAATTTCTCCGATACCAGCTGATAAATTCCCGAGGACTCGATACGCTCTATGGAATCCTGCCAACGTTGATACTGCGGGGTGAACGAGACACCCATCGTGGCATTCACTTCTGCTTCAGGCGGCCAGCTTCTTATCACCGCCAGATTGGCATTCACCAACTGCCGGGTGCGTTCGGCTGCCCGCTGCAGTACCGCCTCTCTGCTGTCAGCGGCGGTAATCTCCAGTGATGCCGCCGCAAGGGTTTGCAGATCCCTCGCGCGTTGCTCGCTGGCACGCTGTGCCTGCTTGCGTGGCGAAATATCGTGTACCAATGCCAATGAAGCATCCACCCCTTCGATACTGGCTGGACTGATATGCAGTTCCACATCAATCAAGGCACCGCTTTTGGTCATGTGTCGCCAGTCACCCGCCTCACGGAATATCTGGTTGACGTCCGCTTCATACATCTGTCGGGTCAGCCGCGCACGATCTTCCGGTGGACGGATGTCGTGCAAAGTCATGCGCAGGAATTCCTCCCGCGAATATCCGTACCGGGCTATGGCCGCACCGTTCACTTCCAGGAAACGCCCGGTCCCGCGTTCATACACCCACATCGGCGCCGGGTTGAATTCGAAGTAATGACGGAATTTTGCTTCGCTGCGATGCAGTTCGTCCTGAGCCCGGCGGGTCTCGGCAGCAGAACGTTCATTGATGCGTCTCACCAGCCGCCACATGGCAACTACACCGCCAAAAGAGATACTGGCCAGCAACAGCGCCAATACCCAGATCACGAATCGCTGCACAGTGAACTGTGATTCGACCTGGATACGCAATTGATCAATCGGTAGATGCAGGATAGTCTCGGTGCGTGCCTGCAACCACTGATCGTCCAGCAATACGAACAACGCCAGTGATAGCACGAACATGCTGACTGCGAGCAATAATTCCTGCCAGGAGAATGCCCCTCTGGGCAGCCGCCTGAAGTAGCGTTTTTTGAGTCGCTCGATGCCGGGCGAAAACAGATACAACAGGGGCGCGACCAGCAAGGATTGAAGGAAGGCATTGGGCCACCACCCCAGCCAGCTCGCCAGGATATCGGCCGCATTGCTCTCGCTGTGCAGTGTGCCGATAAACGAACCGATCGAACTCACTACCGACGCAGCCAATGACGCACCGATAAATATCGCCCATGAGCGCCGGCTCCGCAGATCGTATGACTGCGAGAATCCACAATAGAACAGGAAATAAACCGCCATGGCCAACGGGTTGTGCAATGCCGTCACCACCGCGATGTCAGCACTGAGCCCCGCATGCAGCGAAGCAAACAGCGTAGCGAGATAGGCCGGGACGGCAGCCCATTCCAGCCCCAGCCACATCACCAGCAACACACAGACTGACCAGGGCAGATAGAAGCCGAATACCAGATTCTGGTCGCCGACCTGGATAGCCCATCTGTTCCAGGGAAATCCGGCGCTGGTATCCATTACTGCCCACCAGACACAGATTGCCGTCAAGGCAAACCACAGGACCATCAGCACGAAGCCCGCATAGTCGGGTTGTGCGACCAGTCTTGTTAACGGTAACGGCCGCCAGCCAAGCGGCGAACGGGATGGGACGAATGCCCCCTGATTTGGCGTCGCACTTGTCATGTCATTTCAAAGTAATGGCCGTTCGGTTCTGATTGCGATATCCGCAGGCCCCGCTCTTCAGCTGGAAGCGGGATTTATAAGAGCACTCCTCGACTACCTGTCAAATCGCTTGCCCCTCCTTTGCCCCTGCCAAGTGTAGCCAATGCCCGTGGACATGGGAATTTTGGAGTTGTTTTCAACACCCCGCAGCAACCTCGATCAGATAAGGGCATTGCATCCCGGATTGAATCCTCCCAGCCCATCCCGTATAGTACGCGGCTGGTTTTCGGGGTGTAGCTCAGCCTGGTAGAGCACTACGTTCGGGACGTAGGGGTCGTAGGTTCAAATCCTGTCACCCCGACCAACTATACTTTCCCGTCAAAAAATTTCAGATTGAATCTGTGTATTTCAGGAACCTACGAACTGATTTGATGGGGTCGTAGGCTCATTTCCAGATTTGGCTATCCTGCCAAATCCGGAAATCCAGGGCAGGCTGTCCTGCCTGCCCGTTCGCCGCTTCGCGGCATCACCCTATCACCCCGACCAAATTCATCTTTAAATCCCGATTCCTTGGCACAGAA
>JBOIBL010000099.1:0-5556 GCA_050739495.1 Gammaproteobacteria bacterium
TTCGAACCCAGTGTGATCTTCGGGCCGGGCGACAGCTTCATGAACCGTTTCGCCGGCTTGCTGAGATTGATGCCGGTGTTTCCGCTCGCCTGTCCGGATGCGAAATTCGCACCGGTGTATGTCGGCGACGTGGCCGATGCGTTCGTGCGCAGTTATGCGGATGCGACGACGTTCGGGCGCCGTTACAGTCTGTGCGGACCGAAGGTGTACAGCTTGCTGGAACTGGTGCAACTGGCGGCGCGCAGCGTGCACCTGAGTCGCTGGGTGATCGGTTTGCCGGGCTGGGCGAGCTGGTTGCAGGCCGCCATGATGGAATGGCTGCCCGGCAAACCGCTGTCACTCGATAATTACAATTCGCTCAAGCTCGACAGCGTCTGCAGTGCCGACAATCTGTCGAGCTTCGGCATCACCCCGACGCCGCTTGAAGCGGTCCTGCCGGGCTATCTCGGCAAAATCTGATTTCAGGCCGGAATCGGTCCTGATTTCCGTCATGCCGGCGAAAGCCGGCATCCAGTCAAGAAACTGAATTTTCTGGATTCCGGCTTCGGCATCCTGCGTCGCTCTACCACCTACATCCCTGTAGGCGTTCGCCGGAATGACGAAACAGAAATAACATTGAACCGTAGTTGTACATACCCTGCCGACTATTGCACCGGTTTCGACTGCGTCACCGGCCGAGCCTTCGGCGCACGCATCCACGACAGCATTTCCTTCAACTTCGGCGGTGCGCCGGTGTTCAGCAAACCGACCCTGAAGATGCGTCCCGAGGCGTACAAGGTCAGCGCCACTGTCGCCAGCAGCAGTGCCGTGGTCAGAACGTAATCGATCACCGGCGGCGGGGCCGCCGAGCGGTTCATCATCAGGAACGGCGTGAAGGGCGGGATATACGACAACACCCGCGCCCAGATCGCGGTGGGATCCTTCGCGACCGGCACCATCAGGATCAGCGGCAGCATCAGGAACAGGATCACCGGCGTCATGTAAGGCTGCGCTTCGCGGATGTTGTTGACCGAAGCGCCGATCGCACCCAACACCGAGGAATAGAACAGGAAGCCGAGCACGAAGTAGATCATGAACCAGAGTATGTTCCAGATCGTGACGCCGTTAAGGATCGCGGCCGCGAAGCCGCCCAGATGGAACGCGCCGCCGAACGCTGCCAGCAACCCCAGGATCAATGTCAGCCAGCCACCGACCATGGTGACGCCGACGCCGGCCACGCCCAGGGTCTTGCCGGCCATGATGTCGGAGGGTTCCACCGCAGCCAGCAGACTCTCCGCGATGCGATTGGATTTCTCCTCGATGGTGGACAGCATCAGCAGTTGTGCGATCTGCATGATAGAGATGAACAGCAGATACACGAATCCCGCCGGCATCCACTGCGCAGCCGTCTGTGCTGCCGTAGCCGTCTTGGCACCCTGTTTGGTGACCAATTGATTGTCGAAACTTACCGTCTGTTCGAGCCATTGCGCCTTGTCGGCCGAGAGTCCCGCTTGTGTGGCTTTGCGCGCGCGTACCACGGCCGACACCCGCTCGCCGAACCACTCGCGCAAGCTTGTGTCGGTGAGGTTGCGCGAGGCATAGGTGAATTTGGCATCGGCATTGAGCGGATCGGCTGGCAGTTCGAACCAGGCGAACAGCGTGCCTTGCGTCACCGCGTCGCGCAATTTATCCGGTGCGACCTCGATGCGATGGTAGCGCGCGATGTCCAGGTCGTGATCGAGTTTGCCGGCTTCCTCTGGCGACAGGCTGCTGTACCAGTCGTGCAGGGCAGCGCGTTGTTGCCAGATGTCGAGTGCGGGTTCCGCGGTCGGCACCGGATTGCCGTTCGCCAGTGCCTGCGCCAGGGTCTTGCGGCCGGCATCATCGAGTTTTGCCGCGGCCGGTGCCAGCTTGGCGAGCACCGCCGGCAACGTGTCCATGGCGTCAGCAGGTGTGCGCGCGGCGAGATTCAGCAAGCGGGTGTAATCGTCGGCGGTTATCTGTTGCTCCACCGCCTGCAGCACCCAACCGGAATGATCCACCACGCTGTAATCCTGCGCGGTCTGGAACTGATGGATCATCGCCGGAACGAAGATGAATGCCAGCAGGATCGCGGGCGACACCAGCAGGCTGATCCAGAACCGGCGACGCGCCACATAGGCGACGTAATCGCGTTGTGCGATCTTCAGGACGTTACGCAGCGTCACGGGCATTCTCCACGGCATTCAGGAAGATCTGTTTGAGCGAGGTTTCGCGGGTATCGAAGCGGCGGATGCGTACACGCCCGATCAGGGTTTGCAGTAGCGCCTGGGTATCGGCATCCGCGGCCAGCCGCAGTTCCGCATGTTGGCCGGAATCGTCGGCGGAGAGCACACCGGGCAGACTGTCGAGCGCGCCGGGATTGCCTTCGTAATCGAGCAGCACGGTGCGTTCTGCCGAGGCCTTTACTTCGCTCAGCGAACCGGCCACTTTGCGTTTGCCGCGATCGATGATGACGATCGCATCGCAGATCTGCTCGGCGTGTTCGACGACATGTGTCGAGAAAATCACGGTGCGGCCTTCGCGTTTGTATTGCTTGATGAGGTCCAGCACCATCTCCGCATTCACCGGATCGAGCCCCGAGAACGGTTCGTCGAGCACCACCAGTTCCGGATCGTGCAGCAGCGTCGCAATCACCTGCGCCTTCTGCCCCATGCCTTTTGAAAGCGTGTTGCATTTCGCGTTCAGTCGCGCGCCGAGTCCGGCATCTTCCAGGCGCTTGCGCGCACGGGCTTGTGCGTCGCGTCGCGACAAGCCGCGCAGACGACCGAAGTAGCTCACCATGTCGAGCACGCGCATATCCTTGTAAAGGCCGTTCTCTTCCGGCAGATAGCCGATGCGCGCGCGCGCCGCTTTCGGCGTATGCCCGTTCAGCAACAGGACATCGCCGGAATCGGGCGCGAGAATGCCGGTGATCATGCGCAGGGTGGTGGTCTTGCCGGCGCCGTTGGGACCGAGAAAACCACAGATGCTGCCGGTACCGATGCTCAATGAAAGGCGGTCCACCGCCGTGTGATTACCGAAGTGCTTGCTTGCATCCCGGATCGCGATCGCGTCAGTCATATGCATCCCCCTGGTGGCAGGCTCAACATTATACGGGAGCGGGTTTGCGGTGCGGCGTGACAGATGTCACCTGTAACCGTAAACGAAACGGGGCCGCATTGCGGCCCCGTTTCATCACACTGCAACAATAACTACTTCGTACTGCCACCGGTAGCGTCGCTACTGGCGGCGGCCTTGGTGTAGTCGAAGGATTTCTTGGTCAACACGTTACCGGCACCATCCAGCACTTCCACACTCCAGGTACCGGTCATGACCGGATCTAGGACTTTGCTGGAATAGGTGCGCCAGTGCGCGGCCTTGGGCGACAGCTTCACTTCCGCCACCGTGTTGCCATTGAAGCTCCAGCGGTGCGTGACGGTCTGACCCGACATGTTTTTCAGGTCGGTGAAGAAATAGATCTTGGTGTGCGAGTTGTCGAGCGTGGTCACATCGTCGGTCGGTTCGTGATCCTTGATCTCGGTGGTGAATTGGGCACGTGCCACTTCAGCAGCGGCCGCGGCCTTGGCCGGCATTGCAGCAGCGGTACTGCTGCTGGCCGCCGCCGGTTTGGCGGCACTGCTGGCTGCCGGCATCGAGTTGTCGGCCTGAGCGATACCCGCTGCCAACAGCAGGCTGCCGCACAATGCGGCGAGGATGGTCTTGTGGGTCTTGAGCATGGGAGAATCTCCTTTTATTTGAATAGCCCCAATTGATCTGATTAGATCCGGGAAGGTCCGGGGTGGTCTTGAGTATAGTGCGCCTGCATTGAATGGGCGTTTTCGTTATACATAATTGAGCGGGTTCGCTATGTCGTATAAACGGATTGTTTTGCCAATGCTGATATTGCTTGCCGCTCCCGGCGTGCGGGCCGATGCATTGAGTTTTTCCTGGCTCGATGTGTCAGCGACTTCACTGCATCAGGATCAAGGTGCATCGGGTCACGGCGGCCGGCTCGCGCTCAGTTATGCACTCAGCAAGCAGGCCTTCATGTATGTGGACGGCGACCAGCAGGATTTCGATACCCGGCGCGATCGCCGCTACAACTTTGGTGTCGGTATCAGCACCGATCCGGCCGCGGGTTACGTACTGTTTGCCAGCGTCGGCTGGAATCATCTCGGCATCGATTATCCGGGTGCGCCGGGACAGCTCGATCATGGTTTCGATGCCGGGGTCGGGATCCGCGCGCTGCTGAGCAAGGATTGGGAAGTGTATGCAGGGGCACGTTACACTCACAACGACGTAGTGACTGAACATGTAAGTGGCAGCGCCGGGGTGCGTTACGCGTTCTCGCCGGTGCTGAGTGTCGGCGCCGGGTTCGACGTGGACGCGCAGCAGACCGCTTATCTGCTCTCCTTACGCCTCTATTATTAGAGAACCCTATGTACAGACATCTCGCCCTTCCATTCTGTATAGCAGCCGTGCTGCTGTGCGGCAACGCACACGCTGCGGATGACTGGTCGCTGTACTGGGGCGCGGGTGGGGCGATGGTATTACCGCAAGGCGCGGGCAACCGCATCGGGCTCAATGCGAGCGGACGTTTCGGTTTGCAGTACGCAGGTTTCCCCGGGTTCGCAGCGGAAGCCGATCTGACCACCAGTATCGTGAAGGGGCATTACAGCAACCGTGATCTCAAACTCAGCACGCTCGGCGGTTATCTCGCCTGGCGCAGCAGTGGGCGCTGGTATCTCAAGGTGCGCGGCGGCGGGGTATGGGAATGGACGAAAGTGGGGGGCGGCAGTGCGAACGATGGCGGATTGAGTGGCGGTATCGGTGGCGGGTATCGGTTCGATGACGGACGCAGCCTGGAATTGGAATTCACGGTGATTGAGAAGAACATCAACATGTTGAGTTTGACGTATCAGTTCTGAGTTTCGTCGGGTTTCATTTGCATTGGTCTCGTCATTCCGGCGAAAGCCGGAATCCAGTTCGTGATTAAGTGCGGCCTTCGGCCGCGTGCATTGATACCGGTTCCGTCGCTCCCGGCCTCCTGCCTCCCGCGACACTTGTACATCCATGTACATCGCGCACCGGCCCGGGCGGGGTAAGAACTACGAACCGCCGCGTTCAAACGAAGCCGTTTCCTTTAATACCTCACTGTGCTTGTTTGATTTACACAACTAAAAAGACATCAAGATTTGCGCTGAGCAGTGCAGCGTGGAGCATGAAAAAGAGAGCTCACGTCAGGAGGCGCTCTTAACTTACCCCGTTGATGGCGCCGAGTCGTGCAGCGACGGAGGGAATTGCCGTGTGCGTAGCACGCGGGCGAAGCCAGGGACGGCGAGCCAGCCCGACCGGGGCATGGATGCCCCGTGAGGGCTGCTCCGAGTAAGCGAGCAGCGAGGGGACACATTTAAAAAGCGGCTGTCTCCAGCCGCTTTTTAAATAGGTGCGCCATCTCCGGGGCGCGAAAGCCCCGTCTAAATTCAAGGTGTCAAACAAAGAAGGGCCCCTCACGGGACCCTTCCATTTCAATCAATCAAAACAATACTTACTGAA
>JBOIBL010000100.1:0-2956 GCA_050739495.1 Gammaproteobacteria bacterium
TACCGGCCAACTCTGGCGAATTGAAATACGGACTGGAAGTGGGGCTGTATGCTGCCAAATCCGACGCTCAAGCGATCGCTGCCCGTGTGGATGGCACTGTTTTCAGCGTTGCCGATGCCAGCGGAAAAACCTGGTGGGTGACGGTCGTCGGCCCGTACAGCAGCGCAAAGAAAGCACGAGAACACTCTGGAATTGTCGCCGCACGACTGAACGTTCCCGCACAATCGATGTCTGTCACCAAATGGCCCCAGACCACGCAATGACTGGATTTAATGCCGGTGCTCACCCATACGATTACCTGATAAACGATCTACCACACCCGGTGCTACCATAACCCGCCATTCCTGATTGCCTGATGCGAGGTGAAGTCGATGAACCAGATCGAATGTCTCCCTGCCAAGCTTTCGCGTATTGAATCGGTTTTCAAATTGCGTTCAGCCGCAGTCATGCTGGCAACAGCCATGCTCGGCATGTCGAATGCCTATGCAGGCATCAGCCGTGGCGACCGTTATGCCGGCGCACCATGGGCGACCCGCTCGCCGGTGCTGGCCCCACACGGTATGGCCGCCACGGAACAACCGCTGGCGTCGCTCACCGCCATCGAGATCCTGAAGAAAGGCGGCAGCGCGGTAGATGCTGCGATTGCGGCTAACGCGGTGCTCGGTTTGATGGAACCGGTGCTGAACGGGATTGGCGGCGATTGCTTCGTCATCGTCTATGACCCCAAGACGCACAAGCTCTACGGTTACAACGGTTCCGGGTGGTCGCCGAAGGGGCGCGATCTCGCGAAGATGCAGGCCGAGGTGAAGGCTGCTTATGAGAAAGCTGGTATGAAACCCTCGGATCAGATTCCGTATCTGGGTTCGCTCTCTATCACAGTACCGGGCACGGTCGATACCTGGTTCGCATTGCACAAGCGCTTCGGCAAACTGCCGATCAGCGAAGACCTCGCCCCTGCGATCGCGTACGCGAAGAACGGCTTTCCGGTGACGGAGATTGTTTCAAGATACTGGAAACTCAATTTCGACGGATTTGAACAGCATCGCGGATTGATCGAGGAATCAGCCAACGCCAGGCATACCTACCTGATCGACGGACACACGCCGCGCCAGGGCGAAGTGTTCCGCAACCCCGACCTCGCCAACACCTTGTCGATGATCGCGAAAGGCGGACGCGATGTGTTCTACAAGGGCAAACTTGCGCACATCATGGGCGATTATTTCGAGCGCATCGGCGGCGACCTGCGTTATTCCGACTTCGCCGATTACCATGGCGAATGGGTGCAGCCGGAATCGATCGATTATCGCGGCTACGACGTGTATGAACTCCCGCCGAACGGTCAGGGTTTCGCGACGCTGGAAATGCTCAACCTGCTGAAAGGTTTCGACCTCAGGAAGATGGGTCTCGGCAGTGCCGATACGCTGACTGCGGAGATCGAGGCCAAACGCCTCGCGTATGCGGATCTCGCGAAGTACTACGCGGATCCGCGCTTCTACGACGTGCCGATGAAAGGCCTGCTGTCGGACAAATACGCCGACCAGCGTCGCAAACTGATTCATCTGGATCACGCCAACCCGGACATCGGACCCGGCGATCCGCGCCTGTTCAACGGCGACACCACCGATTTCGAGACCGCCGACGACAACGGCATGATGGTGTCGATGATCCAGTCCAACTATGCCGGCATGGGCTCGGGCCTGGTCGCCGACAGACTCGGCTTCATGTTCCAGGATCGCGGCGCACTGTATTCGCTGCACAGCGGCGATGCCAATGTCTATGCGCCGCGCAAGCGCCCATTCCATACCATCATCCCCGCGTTCGTGATGAAGGACGGCAAGCCCTGGCTCGCGTTTGGCGTG
The DNA here is from genome assembly GCA_050739495.1 of Gammaproteobacteria bacterium. Taxonomy (GTDB): domain Bacteria; phylum Pseudomonadota; class Gammaproteobacteria; order Natronospirales; family REEB76; genus DASSKW01. Next base: position 1,860 of record JBOIBL010000100.1, read on the forward strand.
ATGGGCGGTGACATGCAACCGCAAGGTCAGACCCAGGTGCTGGTGAACATGATCGACTTCGGCATGAACGTGCAGGAAGCAGGCGACGCGGCACGCTGGCGGCATTTCGGCAACGCCACGCCTACGGGGCTACCGTCAGAAGGCATTGGCACCGTCAAGATGGAATCGGGTTTCGATCCGCAGATCAAGGCCGAGCTCGAGAAACGCGGCTACAAGGTAATCAACCTGACGCCCGGCACCCCCGGCGTGTTCGGCGGTTACGAAGCGATCATGTTTGACCCGGTACAGCATGTGTACTGGGGCGCCAGCGAGATGCGCAAGGATGGCGAAGTGATCGGTTATTGATGCTGCGATCCTTTTTAACAAGGAGTCCACGATGAAGAAATTTCTGGCGGTCTATACCGGCACCCCTGCAAGCGTGGAAAAGAAAGGCTGGAATGCCATGACTGAGGTACAACGCAAGGAACGCGAAAAACAGGGTATGGAAGCCTGGAAAAAATGGGGCGGAACCTGACCTATCCCCACAAAATCAAGCATCCAGTACAGTTTGAAAATAGACAGGAACGAGTTTACCAGCAAGCCCGAGACAAGTGCGTGGTATGTGTTGCGTGAGATGTCGTATCACCAACCGCGCTAGATACAGCGTGGAGTAATCGGGCTGTCGACTGGAAGAGTTACTGCGTACACGCCGATCCCAACCGGCTGCTTTGGCAAAGCAGCCGATCAACCATAAGAGAAAGCTAGCTAATGCAGCCAATAACAATAAATTGGTCGCACGCATAAACGATGTGTGTCGGCCGCGGGCGATACCCAAACCGTACCTGGTCGACTTGGTATCCCGAAAGTTTTCTTCAATCTGCATCCGGGTCTTGTAGATACGCACAATTTGTCGCGGCGTGAAATTTGTCAACGAAGGAGCGGCAACGAGCAACCACGGTTCGCGCACTTGTCGGGCATGTTTGCGACTCAAGCGTGAACGCCGCGAGGCTCCGGCCAGGGTCCGATCCTTGCGACCGCGCTTGGGGTGGCGAATCAGAATCAAGTGACCCGCTAATGACGCGCGCCGCACCCACTCCGCCTGGCCTAAGTCCTGCGCC
>JBOIBL010000101.1:0-9510 GCA_050739495.1 Gammaproteobacteria bacterium
CACAGCCACTTCCAGGCGCATTCCGCGAAGCTGCGTGACCAGATCAACGCCGGCGGTGATTACAACGCGGAGATCGAAGCGGGTCTGAAAAAAGCTGTCGAGGAATTCAAAAAAACTCAAGCTTGGTGATGACAACCCTCTCTTCCGCCAGGGGAGAGGAGATATGGAAAGAGAAGCGAGACCCTCACCCTAGCCTCTCCCAAAATGGGAGAGGGGAAAAGGAACGAGAAGCGAATATATGGCAAGCGCTAAGGAAATCCGGACGCAGATCAAGAGCATCCGGAGCACACAGAAGATCACCAAGGCCATGGAGATGGTCGCGGCGAGCAAGATGCGCAAGGTGCAGACGCGCATGGCGGCGTCGCGCCCGTATGCCGAGAAGATGCGCCAGGTGATTGGGCATCTGGCCAAGGCCAATCCGGAATACCGGCATCCGTTCATGGTGGAACGCGAAGCCAAACGCGTCGGGATCATCGTGATCTCCACCGACCGTGGTCTGTGTGGCGGTCTCAACGTCAACCTGTTCAAGACCGCGCTCGCGACCGTGCGCGAATGCCGCAGTAAGCAGGTGGAGACGGATTTCTGCGTGATCGGCGCCAAGGCGGTCTCGTTCTTCCGCCGCTTCGGTGGCAAGGTGCTGGCACAGGCCACGCACCTCGGCGACACGCCGCACGTAAACGATCTGATCGGCACCGTGAAAGTGATGCTCGATGCCTATCGTGACGGCCAGATCGATCGGCTGCTGCTGATCAACAATCTGTTCGTGAACACCATGAGCCAGAAACCCACGGTGGAACAGTTGTTGCCGGTGCAGGGCGTCGAGGATCCGGAACTTCAGGACCACTGGGATTATCTGTACGAGCCGGAAGCGCGTGAACTGCTGGACAGCGTGTTGATGCGCTTCGTGGAATCGCAGGTGTATCAAGGCGTGGTCGAGAACGCAGCATGCGAACAGGCAGCGCGCATGGTCGCGATGAAGTCCGCATCGGACAACGCCGGCGACCTGATCAATTCGCTGCAACTGGTTTACAACAAGGCACGTCAGGCGGCTATCACCAAGGAACTGGCGGAGATCGTGGGCGGCGCGGCGGCAGTCTAGCCCGCGCGACGAAACTATTTTTGAATTGAGGACGAACAGCATGAGCTCTGGAAAAATCGTACAGGTCATCGGCGCGGTGGTGGACGTGGAATTTCCGCGTGATGCCATTCCCAAGGTGTATGACGCCCTGGTGCTGGAAGACGGGGGACTGACGCTGGAAGTGCAGCAGCAGCTGGGCGACGGCGTGGTGCGTACCATTGCCATGGGTTCTTCCGAAGGTCTGAGCCGCGGCCTCAAGGTGAAGAACACCGGCGCACCGATCTCGGTGCCGGTCGGCAAGGGCACCCTGGGCCGCATCATGAACGTGTTGGGCGAACCGGTGGACGAAGCCGGCCCGGTCAAGGCCGAGCATCACTGGGCGATCCATCGCAAGGCGCCAAGTTACGAAGAGCAGTCCGGTTCAACCGATCTGCTGGAAACCGGCATCAAGGTCATCGATCTGCTGTGCCCGTTCGCCAAGGGCGGCAAGGTGGGTCTGTTCGGCGGCGCCGGCGTGGGCAAGACCGTGAACATGCTCGAGCTCATCAACAACATCGCCAAGGAACACTCGGGTCTGTCCGTGTTTGCCGGCGTCGGTGAGCGTACCCGTGAAGGTAACGACTTCTATCACGAGATGGCGGAGTCGGGCGTCATTAACCTGAAGGATCTGAATGATTCGAAAGTGGCGATGGTGTACGGTCAGATGAACGAGCCGCCGGGTAACCGTCTGCGCGTCGCGCTGACCGGTCTGACCATGGCTGAATATTTCCGCGATGAAGGCCGTGACATTCTGTTCTTCGTCGACAACATCTATCGCTACACGCTGGCCGGTACCGAAGTCTCGGCGCTGCTGGGACGTATGCCGTCGGCGGTGGGTTACCAGCCGACCCTGGCCGAGGAAATGGGCGTGCTGCAGGAACGCATCACGTCCACCAAGAAAGGCTCGATTACCTCGGTGCAGGCCGTGTACGTGCCGGCCGATGACTTGACCGATCCGTCGCCCGCCACCACCTTCGCGCATCTGGATGCAACCGTGGTGCTGTCGCGCGATATAGCGTCGCTCGGTATCTATCCGGCGGTGGATCCGCTCGATTCCACCTCGCGCCAGTTGGATCCGAACGTGATCGGCCAGGAACATTACGACACCGCGCGTGGTGTGCAGGCAGTGTTGCAGCGCTACAAGGAATTGAAGGACATCATCGCGATCCTGGGTATGGATGAATTGTCGGAAGAAGACAAACAGGTCGTGCAACGCGCCCGCAAGATCCAGCGCTTCCTGTCGCAGCCGTTCTCGGTCGCCGAAGTGTTCACAGGTTCGCCCGGCAAATATGTTTCGCTCAAGGACACTATCCGTGGCTTCAAGGGCATCGTGGCAGGCGATTACGACAGCCTTCCCGAACAGGCGTTCTACATGGTCGGTTCCATCGAGGAAGCGGTCGAAAAAGCCAAGACGCTTTAACCGGACGTTAACGGATATTTAAGGTATATGGCGATGACATTTCATGTGGACGTAGTGAGTGCCGAACAAGCGATCTTCTCGGGGACCGCGGAGATGGTGTTCGCGCCCGCAGAGCTGGGCGAACTCGGTATCACGCCCCGTCATGCGCCGCTACTGACGCGGCTCAAGCCGGGTAGCGTGCGGATCAAGGCCGGCAACGACGAACAGGTGTTCTTCGTCTCTGGCGGGATCCTCGAGATCCAGCCGCACCGGGTCACCGTGTTGTCCGATACCGCATTGCGTGCCAAAGACATCGACGAAGCGGCGGCACTCGAAGCCAAGCGCCGTGCCGAGGAGGCTCTGGCCAACCGCTCCGAAGATATCGATGTGGTGCGCGCCAATGCGGAACTGGTGGAAGCCATCGCGCGCCTCCGGACTCTGGAACAGGTACGCAAGAAACTGAATCGCTGATATCCGATGCCTGATTCTCATTAACGGGCCGGCTTAGACCGGCCCGTTTCGTTTCATCGACTAGGCGCTGGGCCTCACTCTGCCTACTTGAGCAGCGTCCGGAAGAGGTTTTTCCCTTATCATATAGGCCTTCCTTCCCATGGATTCCGGGGTAACGCATGTCACTTAGCGTGATCATTCTGGCCGCAGGTCAAGGCAAGCGCATGCATTCAGATTTGCCCAAGGTGTTGCAGCCGTTGGGTGGAGCAACTCTGCTCGAACATGTCGTGCAAACGGCGCTGGTACTCAAGCCCGATGCAATCCATGTGGTGTATGGCCATGGCGGCGAGCAGGTACCGGAGACGCTTTCGCATCTCGACGTGAAATGGGTCCTGCAAGCAGAGCAGCTTGGTACCGGGCATGCCGTGATGCAGGCGCTGCCCGCGATTCCGGATTCGCATGCGGTGCTGGTGTTATACGGTGATGTGCCACTGGTTCGCAGGGCAACACTGCGACAGCTGACAGACAGCGCAGCATCAGGTGCACTTGCAGTGTTGAGTGCCAGATTGGCCAATCCGAGTGGTTATGGGCGCATCGTTCGCGACAGTAGCGGTCGGGCCACCCGTATTGTAGAGCACAAGGATGCCAACACCGCCGAACGCGCGATCGATGAAATCAATACCGGGCTCATGGCTTGTGCGGCGGGACGGTTGCGCGGCTGGCTGGCAAAAGTCGGCAACCATAACGCGCAGCAGGAATACTATCTTACCGACGTGATTGCGTTGGCCGTTGCAGACAAGGTTGCAGTGGAAGCGATCATGGCAAGTGAGGAAAGCGAGGTGGCGGGCGTAAACGATCGTCGCCAACTTGCCGATGCAGAAAAGACCTTGCGCGAACGTTATGCCGATGCGCTCATGCAGCAGGGCGTGACGCTGCGTGACCCAACCCGCATCGATGTGCGTGGTGAATTGAAATGTGGCAGGGATGTCAGTGTCGATGTTAATTGCGTATTCGAGGGACGCGTAAAACTCGGCAGTCGCGTGCGGCTTGGCCCGGGCGTTGTGATCCGAGATTGCGAGATCGGTGACGATACTGAGGTATTGGCCTATTCCGTGCTGGATGGTGCACAAATCGGGGCGCGGGTCCGGATCGGCCCGTTCGCCCGCATCCGGCCGGAATCAGAACTCGCAGACGAAACCCATGTCGGGAATTTCGTCGAAATAAAGAAGAGCAAGCTTGGTCGCGGCAGCAAGGCGAATCATCTGGCTTACGTGGGCGATGCTCAGATCGGCGAACGCGTTAATGTCAGTGCTGGCGTTATCACCTGCAATTACGATGGGGTACACAAGCACGCCACCATCATCGGTGACGATGCGTTCATCGGCTCGGACAGCACCCTGATCGCGCCAGTTACCATCGGTGCGGGTGCTTACATCGCTGCGGGTTCGGCGATAAACCAGGACGCACCTGCCGGGCAGTTGTCTATCGCCAGGGCACGTCAGACCAGTGTGCCGCATTGGCAGCCACCGAAGAAACACGGCAAGAAGGACTGAGAAATGTGCGGAATTGTAGGCGCGGTTTCGAACCGTGACGTGGTACCGATACTGGTCGAGGGATTGTTGCGGCTTGAGTATCGTGGTTATGACTCAGCAGGCATCGTGATCCTTGGCGACGGCATCCGCCGGGTGCGGTCGGTCGGGCGGGTAGCGGAAATGCAGACGCGTGCCAATGCCGAGAACCTGCACGGCCTGGTCGGTATCGGACACACCCGTTGGGCCACGCACGGTGGCGTTACCGAGAGCAATGCGCATCCACATATTTCCCGAAACGAAATTGCTGTTGTGCATAACGGCATCATCGAGAACCACGACGCGGAACGCGCTCGCCTGAAATCGCTGGGATACGAATTCGACTCGCAGACCGATACCGAAGTCATCGCACATCTGGTTCATTACCATTATTCGCAGAGCGGCGACCTGTTCGCCGCGGTACGCAACACCGTTAAGGAACTGACCGGTGCCTATGCTATCGGTGTAGTGAGCCTGAAAGCGCCGGACGTGGTGGTGTGTGCCCGCATGGATTGCCCTTTGCTGATAGGTCTGGGTGAGAACGAGAATTTCATCGCTTCAGACGTATCTGCGGTACTCGCGGTGACTCGGCGTGTGATCTATCTCGAAGAAGGCGATGTTGCCGAGTTGAGACGTGAACGGGTTACGGTTGTAGATCGCGCAGGGAAGCCAGCCGAGCGTGATATCCACGTCAGCGATGTTTCGCTTGCTTCCATGGAATTGGGACCTTACAGCCATTTCATGCAGAAAGAGATCCACGAACAACCGCGGGCTCTGGCGGATACGATAGAGCCAGTGATCGACGAAGGCTTTACGTCCACCTTGTTTGGCAGGGATGCAGAGCAGGTATTCAGCGATATAGACGGCGTGTTGATACTGGCGGTCGGCACCAGTTATTACGCGGGACTGACCGCGAAATACTGGATCGAGAGTATCGCGAAACTGCCGGTCTCGGTCGAGATTGCGAGCGAATACCGGTATCGTGATTCGGTGCCGAATCCCAGGCAACTAGTCATTACCATCTCACAATCCGGTGAGACGCTCGATACCTTGGAAGCACTGAAACACGCCAAGTCACTGGGGCACAAAAAGACCCTCTCGATCTGCAATGTCCAGGAAAGCGCGATCCCGCGTGCTTCCCATCTCGTGTTCTATACGCGTGCCGGTGCCGAGATCGGTGTCGCATCCACCAAGGCATTTACCACCCAGCTCATCGCCTTGTTCGCGTTTGCCGCGACGGTAGCGAAGCAGCGTGGGTTGTTGTCAGTGGCTCACGAAGCGGCATTCGTGGACAGTTTGCGACACCTGGCTGGCAGTGTGCAGTTTGCGTTGAACCTTGAACCACAGATCAGCGAATGGGCCGGCGCGTTTGCGCGGCGCCATCACGCGCTGTTCCTGGGGCGCGGGATCCACTATCCGGTCGCGCTGGAAGGTGCCCTGAAGCTCAAGGAGATATCGTATATTCATGCCGAGGCCTATCCGGCCGGTGAACTCAAGCACGGGCCGCTGGCGCTGGTGGACAAGGACATGCCGGTAGTGGTGATTGCACCGAATGACGCGCTGCTCGAGAAAGTGAAATCGAACATGCAGGAAGTGCGAGCGCGCGGTGGTGAACTGTTCGTGTTTGCAGATCTCGACAGCCATTTCCAGGAAAGCGACGGAGTGCGCGTTATCCGTACGCCTCGTCACGTCGGCATCCTGTCTCCCATCGTGCATACCATCCCGGTGCAACTACTCGCGTATCACACCGCTTTGGTCCGCGGTACAGACGTCGACAAGCCACGCAATCTTGCCAAATCCGTGACGGTCGAATAAACGGGTTGTCTGTTTGTCAGGTAGACGGCGCGAATCGTAGCCCAGCAACTATCGCGACGTCTGCGCAATCGGATGAATCACGCAAGGTCTCCGCTGTGAACAGCGGCGGTTTCCGGCGCAGCAGCGACCAGGCATTGTGACGCAGCACGAACTCGAGGTGCTGCAGATTGCGACGTACGGCTTCCATGTACAGGTTCTCGCCGCCAAAATGTTTGGCGGCGTACTGATAAGCACCGGCAAATACGCCATCCAGACGGTCACGCAAGGTGATCGAGAAGAAATCCGGGGTCTTTTTCAACAGATCATGTGGTGATGAATACAGTACCTGAACTTCGCCATCAGGCAAGGTACGCTTTGCCATCCCGCCCATGACGAATTCCGGATACAGACGGTCCCGGCACTTCTCGAGATAACAACGGTCGGCCATCTGTGCGGTGAGGTCCGCGGTACCGAGCAGGTGTCCCAAGCGCGTGTATTTATCATCACCGAGTGACAGGCGGCGGATATCTTTTTCATAACCGGTGAAATGGATCATGCGGCGTGCGACGGCGGCTTCGCTGCCCAGCCCAAGCGTCTCGAGGTAATCATCGAGAAAATGCCCACCGCGACTGACGTGTTTCAATGTGTATTCGGCGCCATGCTGGTGGCGCCGGTCACGCACGCTGCGAAGATAGCCGACATCGTGATAAAGCGCAGTGACGATACCGACCGCGGCACGCCGGGCTCCGATACGGGCATGTGGACGGGTGCTGCGCTCATAACCATCAATATGACGCGCCAGTGCCAGGGTCACATCCAGGCTGTGCTGCAAATCATGATATTCGGTATCGCAGCCATGGAATTCCGGATCCTCGCCGCGAAACAGACGATCGAAATCCGTGAACGCACGTTGCAAAGGCTTGAGTGACGCGCGTGGGTACAGCTCGGTGTAGATGCCGGCCACGGCATCAGCCACCTGCTCGGGTACGCTCACTTGTACCGCATTGGTTACGTCGTAATTGCTGCGGCGTGCGCTGAAATCGGCCATAGTTGTATTTCTTGCCGTCACGCGAGGAGTCCCCGCTGCGGCTCGTAGCCCCTTGATAGTCAGGTGCCAAGCATACAAACAGGCCCGTTCGCCGCCAACTGTTTATGTGAAGTTGGTCACAATTTAAGGCAAATATTGCCCGGGACGATTTTCCCGAAAATCACAGGGCCCGGCATGGAAATTGCCCGATTCAGCTCAATTCAATGCTGACCGGGGTGTGGTCCGAAGGCCGTTCCCAGTTGCGTGGTTCCCGATCGATCCCGGCCGCGGCGCAGCGTTGCGCAAGGGGCAAAGACAACAGGATATGGTCGATCCGCAGCCCCTGATTGCGACGAAAACCCGCAGCCCGATAATCCCACCAGCTGTAGTGCCCTGCGCCGGCCTCGTGCAGTCGGAAACTGTCACGCAAACCTTGTTGCAGCAGACGCTGAAATGCAGCCCGTTCCGGCTCGCTTACCAGTACCTGGCCCGCCCAGGCCGCGGGATCGTGCACGTCACGATCTTCCGGTGCAATGTTGAAATCGCCCAGTAGCACCAACTGTGGATATTCCTTGAGCAGATCAGCGAGCCACAGATTCAGCTGCGCCAGCCAGTCGAGTTTGTAGCGGTATTTATCCGACTCAAGACTCTGGCCGTTGGGCACATAAAGATCGAGGATGGCGACGTCGCCGATGCTGACCCCAAGCACTCGCTTTTGCGGGTCATCGAAGTCCGGCAGTGCCGTAGCGAACACGTTGGCTGGATCGCGCGAGAGTATGGCCACACCATTGTAGGTTGGCTGACCGCTGAATACGGTCCGGTATCCGGCGGATTCGAATTCAGCAACCGGAAAATTGCGATCTTCAGTCTTGGTTTCCTGCAACGCCAGTACATCAGGCCGCTGTTCGTCAAGCCAGCGCAACACATGCGGCAGGCGGACGCGTAAAGAATTGACATTCCAACTCGCTATCTTCATGCCGCAATCCCGTTCAGTTTCAGGAACGCATCCAGTTCCGGCGCCCGGCCGCGGAAGGCGACGAACAGTTCCATGGCCTCGCGACTGCCACCCTGACCCAGGATCGTATCCATGAAACGCTGACCGGTGGCCCGATCAAATACACCGTGCTCCTCGAATGCGGCGTAAGCATCCGCTGCCAGCACCTCGGCCCACAAGTAACTGTAATAACCGGCGGCATACCCGCCGGCAAAGATATGCGAGAAGCCATGCGCAAATCGGTTCCATGACGGCACCGGAATCACGCTCACTTCCTGGCGTACCTGATCCAGCGTGTGTTGTATGTACTGTTCATTTACTTTTGTGTCTGCATGCATATGCAGCAGGAAATCGAACAAACCGAATTCGAGTTGACGCAACATGAACAGGGCACTGTGGAAATGCCGGGCACCGGTGAGTTTCTGGTACAAGCTGTCGGGCAGCGGCTCACCGGTTTCGTAATGTCCACTCACCGCTGCCAATCCTTCGCGGGTCCAGGCAAAATTCTCGTGAAACTGGCTGGGCAACTCCACCGCATCCCAGGCCACTCCGTTGATGCCCGCGACCGATGGATAATCCACCTGGGTCAGCAGATGATGCAGGCAATGACCGAATTCGTGGAACAGGGTCACGACATCGTCGTGTGCAAGCAATGATGGTGTCTGTGTCAGAGGTGGAGGGAAGTTACAGGTCAGGAATGCGACAGGAGTTTGTATCCCGTTTGCAGTGCGACGCCGGGTGCGACAGTCATCCATCCAGGCGCCGTTGCGTTTACCGGTGCGAGTATACAAGTCGAGATAGAGCTCTCCGCGCAATTGACCGGAGGCATCGTGTATCCGGTAAAGTTTGACATCGGGGTGCCATACATCCGGGTTCTCGACTTCGTGCAGAGTTATGCCGTACAGTTTCTGCATGATCTCGAACAGTCCCTGGCGTACACGGGCAACCGGGAAATACGGACGCAACATCTCGTCGTCTATCGCATACCGATCCAGTTTGAGCTTTTCGGCGTAATAGCTCACATCCCAGGCGCGAAGTTCGATGAGGCCATCGCGTTCAAGCGCGTATTCGCATAATTCCATGAACTCATGTCGTCCGGCCGCCTTGCAGCGTTGCACCAGATCGCTCAGAAAATCGACCACTTCAGAAGATGTCTTCGCC
>JBOIBL010000102.1:0-3471 GCA_050739495.1 Gammaproteobacteria bacterium
CTGATCGTCGTAAGCGCGCAATTGATCGTTCTGCTGCGCCACCTGCAGGTACTGGTTGAGCGCGGCCTGGGTCTCGCTCGAGATCTTGTCGATCTTCTTCTGCGAGTTGGCAGCCGATTTGTCCAGGTTATTCTGGGCCTGGACCACCGCGGTGACTTTGGGTGGTGCGGCCTGCACTGTCAGCGTCAACAGCACTGCGCCAGACGCCAGGATGGCCGGGATGGAGATGTTCTTCATGGCTGAACCTGCCTGTTATGAATAAGAACCCGCGCCGCGGGCCACCGGAAGGGGCCGCGGTCATGGAGTAGCTTATGGAATGTATCAGACCTTAAAGACTGTTGAAACTCCGGGCCGGATTGTCCGGCCCGGGAGGCTGCCCCGAGCCGGCGGGTTGGGGTGGCCGGATCAGTCCGGCCAGATCAGACAGCACCTGACCGGCATTCGCTTTAGGGTCCACGTCCCGGTAATGCCTGGCGACCCTTCCTTGCGGATCGATCAGGAAAGTTTCGCGACGCGCGTAATGAAACAAGCCGAGAAATGAGGTCAACACCCCATAGCTGGCGGCCACCTGATGCGTAGTATCCGCCAGCAACGGAAACGGCAAGTGGTATTTGGCCGCGAATTCGGCATGGGATTGGGTGTCATCCAGACTCACGCCCAGCACATGTACACCACGGGTCTGGAACTTCACCAGATCGTCACGGAACGTGCAGGCCTCAGTGGTGCAGCCGGGCGTTTCGTCCTTGGGGTAGAAATACAGCACCACCCACTGCCCGTGATATTGGGAAAGGCTGCGCCACGCTCCGTTCTGGTCCTGGAGCCTGAAATCCGGCGCCATCTGTCCATCCCGTGGAGCATCCGCGGCACGCACCACAAACCCAACCAGCAGTATCATCAGCAATAGCACCAACTTCAGCGACCGCATGGCATCCGTCTCCCGAACTGTACGTAATAAAATGTTGAAGCATGCCCGCCAACAGCATGACCCATACGCTTGAGACAGGTGGCAGACGGTGTCACTTTTTTTTCCAAGCGGATCGACCACGCTCGAGGCTAAACCATACGCCGCGACGCGCCAAGTGGATGCAACCATGAGCAGATTCTTCAGCCACCCTCTTCCGAACCCGTTGCGAGCCTTGCTCGGAGCAGGCCTCAGCCTGCTCGTCTCTGCATGCGTGACCGGCAAACTCACGGAACCGATGCCGAGCATACTGGTGCCAGCGCCACAGGCCGCCGCCTCGCATCCACTGGTCATCGTGCTACCCGGCCGTTACGACAGTCTGCAGGACCTGCAGAGCAATGGCATCGCACCAGCCATCCAGCAAAGCTGGCCGATAGCGGATGTGCTGCTGGTCGGCGCGACCCCGCCGTATTACATGGACGGCGGTCTGGTCCGCCGCCTGCGTGAACAGGTCATCGTTCCGGCGCGACAAAAAGGTTATCGGGATATCTGGCTAAGCGGCGCGTCCCAAGGCGGGCTCGGTACCTTGCTGTACGAGCGTGCGCTGCCGGGTGACGTCACCGGGCTGGTGCTATTCGCGCCCTACATGGGTAACACGAGTCTGATCAGGCAGATCGCCAATGCTGGTGGTGCGGCGCGTTGGCAACCGCCGATGCCGAGGCCCGTAGCGGCAGATATCGACAATTACCTGATTGAAAACTGGCGCGCGGTGCATGACTGGAGCAGCGATACGGCGCGTGTACGCAACGTATGGCTGGCCTGTGGTTCGGATGACGACCTTCTGCCGGCGGCGAAACTGATCGCAGCGCAATTACCGCCCGGGCATTTCGTCGAATTGCCCGGCGGGCATGATTGGAAGGTATGGGATAAAGCGGCAACCCGAATCTTCGCGCAGGTCGCCGGCATATCGGCGACAAAATGATCTGAACCCGCAATGTAAAAAAATCCGGAACATTCCGCGGGCTGGTACACTTGGCGCCCGTCATGTCCGACTCGCCAACCGCCTCCCGTCAGACCTTACGCCAACATCCGGCGTTCGTACGCTATTGGTTTTCACGTGTGGCATCCGGCTTTGCATTTCAGATGCTGTCGGTCGCAGTCGGCTGGCAAATCTACGCGATGACCGGCCGCGCCCTCGACCTCGGCATGATCGGGCTGGTGCAATTCGTGCCGTCGTTTCTACTGGCGTTACCCGCCGGTCACGTCGCCGATATCTTCGAACGCCGTCGCATCGTGATGTTGTGCCAGTTGATCGAATGGTTCGCCGTCGGTCTGCTCGCCGTCGGCAGTTTCCTGCACTGGTTCGGCGAAGTTGCCATCCTGAGCATGATCTTCCTGATCGGCGTCGCACGCGCATTCGAATTCCCAACCATGCAGGCCTTGCTGCCGAGCCTGATTCCGGCTTCGATGCTGTCGCGCGCCATGGCGGCCGGTTCATCGGCCATGCAACTCGCCATGATTGTCGGTCCTGCGTTGGGCGGTTTTCTGTACGTCGCCGGACCCGGCACCGTATACGGCGTCTGCAGTTTGTTGTGCCTGACGGCAGCGACTCTGATGTGGCGACTCAAAGTCGAACGCCCGCCGGTATCACGTGAACCGCGCACGCTCAAGACCGTGTTCGCTGGTATCACGTTCATCCGCCAACGCCCGGTAATTCTAGGCGCCATCTCGCTGGATTTATTCGCGGTGCTGCTGGGCGGCGCCACGGCGCTTTTGCCGATCTTCGCGCGCGACATCCTGCACACCGGTCCTTGGGGCCTCGGTCTGTTGCGCGCCGCGCCGGCAGTCGGCGCCATCGCCATGTCGGTATGGTTGGCACGCAACCCCCTTACCCGCCGGGTGGGTTACGTGATGTTCTATTCCGTGGCAGGCTTCGGTCTGTTTACCGTGGTATTCGCACTCTCGACCTCATTCCTGTTGTCATTGGCCGCACTGTTCATGCTCGGTGCACTCGACATGATCAGCATGGTGATCCGTGGTGCACTGGTGCAACTCGATACCCCTGACACCATGCGTGGTCGCGTCAGCGCGGTCAACGCGATCTTCATCAACACCTCGAATCAACTCGGCGAATTCGAATCCGGCGTTACCGCCGCCTGGTTCGGCGCGGTGCCAGCCGCTCTCATCGGCGGCATCGGCACATTGTTGGTGGTGGGAATCTGGATGTGGTTGTTCCCGGCCTTGCGGCGACGTCAACAACTGGAATCGGAAGTCTCTGCCTGACGAATCCTGAAACCGGCTGTACATGAATAACATGTACAGCCGGTTTGGCGTTTCGATGTTTTGATTCAGCGCGGTGGTCGACCAACCTTGTCCTTATGATGCGATTCCGCCTCTACGCGTACCGCTCTGTGTTGCTCATGAGGTACTTCCATTACCGGGCCCCGCACATGCGGCGCTTCGATACGAACCGGCTGTGGTCGTTGCACCCGCGATTCACTTCGGTATCCATCCCGCACCGGCACCGCGGCGTTTGGCATCGTCCGGTATATATTCCCGGTGTGTATCAC
>JBOIBL010000103.1:0-2888 GCA_050739495.1 Gammaproteobacteria bacterium
GATATGAGGTGGCGCACATCCTGGGTGTACCGCTGGATGTACTGATCGTGCGCAAGCTCGGGGTACCGGGGCATCCAGAGTTGGCGATGGGCGCGATCGCATCCGGTGGTGCAAGTTATTTCAACAAGAATGTAATCCAGCATGAGAATGTGAGCAGGGGAGCCCTGGATACGACGTTCAACATTGAATCCATGGAATTGAAGCGGCGCGAGCGTTTGTATCGCGGCAACCGTCCGCCGCTGAAAATCACCGAACGTGTGGCCATCATCGTCGACGACGGAATTGCTACCGGCGCGACAGCGTACGCTGCGGTGAAAGCACTGCGCATGAAACATCCAGCGCAAATAGTGGTAGCGGTGCCGGTGGCTCCGCGGTTGGCTGCCGGCAGGATGCTTTCGGTGGCGGACAATTTCGTGGCAGTTCAGATTCCGGCAGACTTCCATTCGGTCGGACAGTTCTATGAAGACTTCGATCAGGTCAGCGACGACGAAGTGCGGACACTGCTTGCCAGAATGACCTGGGAGCAGAAGGCAAGTGCATGAGCATGCATGCCCGTACCCCGTTTCTGACCGTGACGAATCTCGCCGAGAAACTGGATGGCGACGCAGGCGATTACGATTCACTTATTGAATTAGCTGCCGACAAACAATTTGTGTTACTCGGCGAAGCAACTCACGGGACTCGCGAGTTCTACTGCATGCGGGCTGAGATCACCCGCCGACTTATCACCGAACATGGTTTCGAAGCGGTAGCTATCGAAGGTGACTGGCCCGATACCTGGCGAGTGAACCGGTTTGTGCAGGGGGAAGGCGAAGACGGACCGGAAGAGGCATTGTCCGATTTTCAGCGCTTCCCGCTCTGGATGTGGCGTAATCGCGAAATGTTGAGCTTCATCACACGCCTGCACAATTACAATGCCACGTTGCCTGCAGGACAGCGTGTCGGTATCTATGGGCTCGATCTGTACAGCATGTATCGTTCTGCCGATGCAGTTATCGGCTATCTTGAAAAAATTGATCCGGAACAGGCCGAGACGGCGCGCCAGCGATACACGCTGCTGGACCATGTGCGCGAACCGCAGGAATATGGGTATCAGGCAGCATTCGGCCTCAGGCCGGCGGCGCGCGATGCGGTGATAAAACAATTACTGGAACTGCAAGCATCGCAACAACACTACCTTGCAAGCGATGGATTGGCTGCACAGGATGAGCAGTTCATGGCGGAGCGCAATGCACAGGTCGTGGTCAACGCCGAGAATTATTATCGAGCCATGTTCGGCAGCCGGCAAAATACCTGGAATCTGCGCGACTCGCATATGCGCGATACTTTGCTGGCGCTTGCTGCGCACCGGATAAGAAGGGGCGGTACGGGGCGCATTGTGGTATGGGCGCATAACTCACATCAGGGCGATGCGCGTGCAACCGAAGCACATGCCAATGGCGAGTGGAGTCTCGGCCAGCTGGTGCGTGAACATGCAGGTGACACCGCCCTCCTGGTCGGGTTTACTACCTATACCGGACATGTCTCCGCGGCTTCCGAATGGGATGGCCAGGTAGAACACAAGTGGGTTCGCCCCGCGCTCAAGGAAAGTTACGAGTATCTATTTCACAGTACCCGGCTGGACCGATTCTTCCTGCCGCTCGCTTTGCCTGCTGCCGAGCGTCTGCGCGAGATCATGCTGGAGCGCGCAATCGGTGTGATCTATGCGCCGAACACAGAAAGAGCCAGCCACTACTTTGACGTGTCGCTTGCCGGCCAGTTCGATGCCATATTCCATCTCGATGAAACCACGGCCATAGAACCGCTCGATATCCCGCACCACTGGCATCGTCCGGAAGCGGTGACTGCCGGAGCCTGATATGTACTCCAGAGGAGGTGTTATGAATACCATCGACTTCAGTGAAGTCCTGATCCATGCGAATGATACAACCCTCGAAGGCAGCTTGTCGGTCCCGGCTGGAGCACATGGGATCGTGGTATTTGCGCATGGGAGTGGCAGCGGCCGTTTCAGCAAGCGTAATCGCAGCGTAGCCCGGTTTCTGAACGAAACCGGTTTTGCGACGCTGTTGTTCGATCTGTTGACAGCCGAGGAAAATGAGCGTGATACATTGACCGCCAGTTACAGGTTCAACATCCCACTGCTTTCACAGCGCCTGGTGAGAGTGATCGACTGGTTGATACTTGAAGAGCTGACACACACTTTCGCGGTGGGGTTGTTCGGAGCCAGCACCGGCGCCGCTGCAGCACTCAGAGCGGCAGCTGCGCGTCCGGAGCATGTCAGGGCGGTGGTATCGCGTGGTGGTCGTCCGGACCTCGCGGGCGATGCCTTGCAGCAGGTCAAGGCGCCGACCTTGCTGTTGGTCGGGTCGCGCGACCTGGATGTCATCGAACTCAATCTTTTGTCTACGGAAAGACTTCTTTGCGATCACCAACTTACGCTGATACCTGGCGCTACGCATCTGTTCGAGGAGCCGGGGGCGCTGGAGCAGGTAGAACAATTAGCCGCTGACTGGTTTAGTCGTCATCTGTTGCCGTATCCGCGTCTGGAGAAAATAGGCGCACAATCGAACCTGCGGCACTGAATGCAAAATCACTCGATACGACAACACGTCACAAACCGATACGCGCGGGATTTGATCCATGAACTGCTGTGATTATTGCTGATGTAATCGATTGAGCGGTGCACATCAGAAATTTTTGACTCAGCTGTCCATGAAGTGCATCATTGCCTGTCGTGATCATGCGAAGCGAAAAAAACGTCTGTCCTGTTCCATCATGGGGCAGGATGCAAGGCGGCAGGTGTGAATCATCATGTTGAAGCGCTGGCTGAACGCAGAATTCCCGCTGCGGTTTGCCTTGTTGTCGGTGCTCGTCGGCATCGTGGCCGG
>JBOIBL010000104.1:0-40847 GCA_050739495.1 Gammaproteobacteria bacterium
ATGGCCAGCAGCGCCGTCCAGTTCTTGAAGGCGCCGCGTTTCTCGGTGACTGCGAGTGAATGCACCAGCGCCGTGCCTACGAGCCAAGGCATGAAGGATGCGTTCTCGACAGGATCCCAGAACCACCAGCCGCCCCAACCCAGTTCGTAGTAGGACCACCAGCTGCCGAGGGTGATACCGAAGGTAAGGAACAGCCAGGCAACCAATGTCCAGGGACGTGACCAGCGTGCCCAGGCGGCGTCCATGCGCCCGCCCAATAGCGCAGCAACCGCAAACGCAAACGCCACCGAAAACCCGACATAGCCGGTATAGAGCATCGGCGGGTGGATAGCCATGGCCGGATCCTGAAGGATTGGATTCAGGTCCCTGCCCTGCCCGGCCGGTGGCAGCAAACGGGTGAAGGGATCCGAGGTGAACAGCATGAACAGCAGGAACCCGATACTGATTACCCCCAATACACCCAATACCCGACTTACCAGCTCCATCGGCAGATGGCGGCTGAAGCGCGCGACTGCGATGGTCCAGATACCCAGGACAGTTACCCACAGCAATAACGAGCCCTCATGCGCTCCCCACACCGCCGTGATGCGATAGGGCCATGGCAATGAGGTATTGGAATTTTCGGCAACATATTGGACCGAGAAATCGTTGGTCAGGAACGCGTAAGCGAGTGCCGCGAAAGCGAGGATCACGAACCCCGCCTGTGCTACGGCGGCCGGTCGTACCACCGACATCCAGATCAGTTGCTTGCGCCAAGGGCCGATCAAGCCGAAACCTGCCTGGGCGACGGCAAGGCATAACGCCAGGATGAGTGCCAAGTGTCCGAGTTCAGGAATCATGTCACAACCTACTCTAATATCTGAGAACGAATAGCGGCCGGATAATCAGAACGACAACATAAATCCACTTACCATTTTACAGATTTTGTGAATGCAACCCTAAAATTCAAGATTTCAATTTGATGGCGACAGAAGGCGGACGGCACAAGGACCACGGCGAGCTTGATGGTACTCCATTTTTTTTGAAGGGGGGCACGCCCGCACTCCCGAAAGTCTGTAACACTCTTGACATGATTATCACATAGGGCTAAATATCTCGTTATATATATAAAGTCCCCGACATGAAATACAAAATTTAGGTAGTCGAGTTTGGTTGTGGAGTCCGGATTTACCCACGACCATTAAGAACAATGGCTTTATGAAAGTATCAAAATCTGGGGTATGCGATGCTGCAAACCATTCGGTTCCCACCGCCCTGCTCGGTTGAGCAATTCCCGAATTACATGGTCAGTGCGCCCCGCATTGTCAGTACCGGGCGCGGCTGGACCGGCATTACTGCCCGGGTTTACGACCTGCCCGCTAACCCTGAAGTAGTCTCACTACCGGCGGTAGATGATTTCTGCATCAGCCTACGCCTTTCCAAGACTCCAATGGATGTCGAGCGTTCATTCGGCGGCCTGTTCAAAAAAGCGCGTGTGACCGAAGGCTCGATCAGCTTTGTGCCCGCGAAATCCGCCGTGTCGTGGCGTTCTGATGAGCCGCTTAGCGTCATGCATATCCATATCAGCCACAGTTTCCTGCAAAGTCATTTGAGCGATGCTATTCAGGATCACTGCGTGGACCGAATTGAATGCCTGGATATGCTGGGCATAAGGGATGAGATGCTATGGGAACTTGGACGCGGGTTTTTGTCTGAAATGACGACTCCAAATATGCAGGACAGGCTATACGTCGAGTCCCTGGGCCACATGATTGCCACTCACCTGATGCACCGCTACGCCATCGACTTGAAGCGGCAGCCTGGTTTGCCGCTGACCTTGTCACCTTCCGGCATAGATAAAACAATCAAGTTCATCGATGAAAATCTTGATCAGGACTTGAGTCTGGAGCAGTTAGCCAACGTGGCGCATCTCAGCCTCTATTATTTCTTGAGGCAATTCAAAACCATTTGTGGCATGACGCCGCATCAATATGTGCTGAAGTCGCGTATCAAGCGTGCCAAGCACTTGCTTGCTGCCACCAGATATTCAATTGTCGAGATTAGCCAGATGACCGGTTTTGTGAGTCAGAGCCACTTTGCCAATGTCTTCAAGGCTCAAGCTGGAGTAACGCCGAGAGCATTCCGGCGCAATCGCTAAATCTTCTTCCCGCCTCTCTAAAGCGTTGAATGTGGCGTGCTCGCAACACGTCTATAGCACCGTTTTACCCTAATCAAGACTGAGACCTTAGTTCGCGCCAACACAGCAATTTCAAAATAAAAGTCGGCAACTATAGGCAAGTAATTGACATCCCTCGTGCCACACTTAAGCTGGTGCAAAACATCGCTAAGCAATTCAATCACATGTTGAAACTTGCTTGGCAATCTTAAAATTAATGGCAAATACGACAATAAAGCGACGACCACGCCGGAGCTGAAGCACGTCGGAGGTATGGGTAATGCAAAAAGCAACAAAGTCAGAAATTGGGCAGCAAGCGTGGCGTCGCTCGATAGCGCCGCTGATAGCGCTGATTTTCATTGGTTTGGTAGGCACCTTGATGCCGGCCAAAGATGCCAATGCCTTACCGGCTTTTGCCCGCAGATACCATCTGGTATGCAACGCTTGCCACACCCGGGAACCACGGCTGAATGCCTTCGGTGAACGTTTCTTCGAGAACGGCTTTCAGCTGCCTGGATCCGAGGATGGCGATGTTGCCCATCAGATTTATCTCGGCAACACGGTCAATCACGCCGCGCTGAATGACGCATCGAATTATTTCGCGGTTCGCATACGTGGTCAGGCAGTTGACTATCAGTCCGATCAGCCCAGTGCAGACACTAACCGTCTGGATATCTCGCACATGATTCTGGATGGCTCGATATTTACCGCCGGTCCGATAACGAAAAATATCAGTTTCTTTGGGGAGTTTGCCGGGAGTACCCAGGATTCGGTGGTATTGAATACCGCGTCATTGCAATTCACGAATTTGGTCGGTTATCAGGATCTGAATGTGATCCTCGGAGCAGTCCAGACCGATGAATTCTTTGCTTATCCAAACGATCGTAACCAGATCAATTCATTGGATGGTTCCGAAGACGATAGCGGTTCTCCAGTCGGATACGACCGTATTCCGATCGCACCGGCGGCATTCAACTTGAACATGTTTGGCCTGACCACAGGGAATGCCAACCTCGGGGCCGGAGGCGGCTTCGGCTTGTCTCCTTACGATCCCTTTGGCTTCAATGGTGGAGACAACGAAGAACAAGTATCGCTTTACGGCCGCCCATTCCAGGACAAGAGATTCCTGTACAGCGTGGGTTTGGCGCAGAACCATACGGCGGAAGATAACCCGCAGATCAGACACGATATCTTCGTATTGGCACGTTATGACTTTTTCCCGGGTGCTTACCAGGAGCTGGCCGTTTCCGGCTTCTACTACAAGGCGCCCAGTGCTGTCCGGGCAACGGTACCACTTGATCCGACCACCGATCCCGGAGACCCGGCTTGCACGACATTCCCCTGCTATCAATTGGGTCAAGTGGAAGATGTGGACAATTATGGCTTGGGCGCCAGGTGGTATACCGGGCCATTTGATATCTACTCGGCGCTTGTCTGGCACAAGATAGATAGTCCCCGCTTCACTAACCCGGGTGCACAACAGGCCCAGTTCAAGAATACCGGGATGGGGTTCACGGTGGAGGCTGATTATCTGTTCAACGATAAGTGGCTTGGCGGGGTGCGCTACGACTATGCCAGCCCAGGCGGGCTGGAGAAGCTGCCACCATTGCTGCAGGGCACTGCACCCGAGATAAATCAGAAGTATTCATATATCAATCTCCTGGCCAAATATTATCCGGCACCGAATTTTGCGATATACGGCCAGTTCACGCATAACCTCAACGGGACGAACCAGCTGCCATTGATATTTGGAGGCGGCAATACGCCGGCGACAAATAACCGCAACGTGATTGCTTTCGGGTTCGACTGGGGCTTCTGATTCGGAGGACAAAAAATGAAAATTTGTCGCAACACTCTAAGCGGGATCGCGATAGGTATGTTGGCCATGATCGCGGGATTCTATGTGCCATGCACATCGGCGGCGGACTCCAATGATGCGGCTGCCAGCTATTTGCCGATCGAGCCATCACCATACACAGACAAACCTGCTGATAATGCCGATGCGCAAGCCGAAGGCAGACTGATTTTTGAGCGTGGATGTGCGCTTTGTCATGGAATGGATGGCAAGGGAGATGGCCCCACGGCCTATTTCATAGGCCGTAGTTCCGGACCACGCCCCCGCGACTTCACTTCCGGAACCTTCAAATTCCGTTCAACCGAAAGCGGCGAATTGCCGACCGATGAAGACCTCTTCCGCACCGTTAGCGAAGGCATCCCCGGATTCATGCCGGCTTATGGAGGTTTATCGGTGGTCAACCGGTGGAAGGTGATTTATTACATCAAGACTTTCTACCCTGGGTTCAAGGATGCGAAGCCGGCGGTTATCAAAGTTGTCGGGCAACCAGCGATGCCCACCGTCGCGAGTATCGATCACGGGCACCAGTTGTACCAGCGGATGCACT
Organism: Gammaproteobacteria bacterium; assembly: GCA_050739495.1. GTDB lineage: Bacteria > Pseudomonadota > Gammaproteobacteria > Natronospirales > REEB76 > DASSKW01. Next base: position 4,558 of record JBOIBL010000104.1, read on the forward strand.
GTTGGGAGTGTCACGGCGGCGGTGGCGAAGGCGATGGATCGAAAGCCCCGACTCTCAAAGATGACTGGGGGATGCCGCTACCACCGGCCAACCTCACGTTGCCGCAATCGTTCAAGAACGGTCATCGTCCAGTGGATATATACATGACCATCATGACCGGCCTGAACGGTACCCCCATGCCCTCCTACAGCGACCTGTTCCAAGGCCATGAACAGGATGCGTGGGATCTGACCAATTACATACTGTCGCTGTCTGCGGATGGGAGCGGTAAGCAAAAGGATTACTGAAAAATCGGGTCGATCAATCAATAAAATCTCCACTCACTCTCATTCTGGAGCATTGAAATGAAGGTTTTCTTCAGCGTGTTCATGATCGGTGCAACCACCATGCTGTTTTCGCCGCAGACCGCCCTGGCCTATGCAGGGGGTACGGTGACAAAAGGCGGCACTATATCCGGGACGATATCTTTCAAAGGCACGCCTCCCGCGGAACCGATCATACAGGTTGATAAGAACATCGATTACTGTGGCAAAACCATTCCGGAAGACTGGTACGTAGTGAATAAAAAGGATGAGGTGGCAAATGCCGTAGTTTTGCTTGAAGACATTTCGAGCGGAAAACCCATCGACAAGAGCGCCGTCGTCCAGTGGGACAATCACAAGTGCATGTTTGATCCCCATGTGGCGATAGCCGTGGCCGGGCAGACACTGGACATCAAAAACAACGACCCGATACTGCATAACACGCATTTTCACATGATGCCATCTGGTCGCACGTTGTTTAACGAACCGCTGCCATTCAAAGGTCTGTCGATCAACAAGAAGCAACCGATCGCGCACCCCGGGGTCGTGAAAGTTACCTGCGATGCACATCACTGGATGCTTGGGTATATCTATGTCAATGATAATCCGTATATCGACAAGACCGGTGACAATGGGCATTTTGAATTAACCGATGTGCCACCGGGCACATACACATTGAAAATATGGCACGAAAAATTTGGAGAACATGAAGAGAAGGTTACGGTAACAGCAGGAGGAAAAGTTACCGTAAATTATAGTTTCTCAAAATAGCAGCGATATTTCCCGCCCTCATATACCCACATGTACGAAGGGCCATGCGCTGCTATCGCAGTGTCAAGATACGCTTTTAGTCAGGAGTTAGACTAATGCCAAATCCAACGACTCCCTCTGCATCTTTATCTAACCTCGACGAACTCATCGATCGCCCTGTCGTGATCCAGTGGCTGGCGTGGGGTCTGTTCTGGTTGATGATAGGACCGTCTATCGGCGCACTTATCTCGACGCAATTTGTCTATCCTGACGTCACCGGCACGTGGTTGCCGCTGCAATTCGGTAGATTGCGCCCTATCCACGTCAATACGGTGGTGTACGGCGCCTTCTCAGGACTGTTCATCGGGTGTGTGCAGTATCTCCTGCCGAGACTTACCGGCGTCAGGATTCCCTGGCCACGTGTCAGCCGGCTGATGGTGTGGATCTGGAACCTGGGTATATTGTTCGGCGATCTTAGCCTGGCCGCGGGTTATAACCAGGGTCTGGAGGTGGCCGAATACCCGCTGATCATCGATATATTTGCCTTCGTGGGTCTCTTGACCCTGACGATACAGTTCTTGTTGGCGATAGGGCGGCGCACGCATCAGGATGTCTATGTGAGTCTCTGGTATCTGATGGGGGCTTTCGTATGGACATCGATGAACGAGATCTTAGGCAATTTCATCGTCCCCTATTACATTCCAGGCATAAATAACGCGGCCTTTCACGGCCTCTACCTGCATTACACCGTAGGCCTCTGGCTGACACCGGCAGGTTACGTGCTGATCTATTACTTTCTGCCGGCGAGCGTCAAGAACCCGATATACAGCCACAAGCTTTCGATGATCGGATTCTGGTCTTTAGCGCTGTTTTATCCATTCGTGGGTATCCACCATTATCTCTATAGCCCAATCGCGGACTGGGCGGAGACGTTAGCGATTATAACGTCGATGTTATTGATTATTCCGGTATGGACCGTATTGCAGAACTTCTTTGGAACGATGATCGGAAGGTGGCATACCTTTAGCAACAATCTTCCAGCAAAATTCCTGATTATCGGGTCGATTATGTACCTGCTGGGCTGCTTCCAGGGATCGACTGAAGCTTTGCGATCCATCCAGAAGCCGACGCACTTCACCGACTTCGTGATCTCACATTCTCACCTGACCGTATTCGGTACTTTCGTGATCTGGGCGATCGGAGGAACCTTGTATGTCTGGCCAAAGATGTTTGACCGAGAATTGTATTCGTTCAAGCTGGGCAACTGGTCGTTCTGGCTGATCACGATAGGCATATCTACCATGGGTGTCGTCCTCAGCGCCCAAGGGTTGCAGCAGGGATTCATGTGGATGAACGGCACCGAATGGATCGATTCGCTCGTACCCATGAAGCCTTTCTGGATCGTACGGACCCTGGCCGGCATATCGATGGATATGGGCATGAGTCTAATAGTGTTCAACCTGATGATGACGGCCCTTTCACGTGATGACAAGAAAACCAGTGCTTCGGGCGCTGTCGTCGGGGGGGCTGCGTCATGAAAAGAGCAAGAACAGTCGTTCTCGTAGCCGGCTTCGGATTTTTCTTTCTGGCCGTATTTACCCAGGGTTTATTGCCCGCGATTCAGCCTCAATCACGCTATACCAAGGTATCGCGGGCAGTGCGGACCGATCGCGGCGATATGAAATGGATGTACTCCAATGCCACCGACTACACCCCACTGGAAGCAAATGGGCGGGCCGTCTATCTGCGCGAGGGTTGCTGGTACTGTCATTCGCAGTACGTTCGGCCGGTCACGGGAGAAACTCTGCGATGGGGGCCGGTATCTGAGGTCGGTGAATATGCCTTCGATCAGCCGCATCTGCTGGGAACCCGCCGCATCGGACCCGATCTGACCCGCGTCGGCGGCAAATACAGCGATGGCTGGCATCTGGCTCATTACTGGAACCCACGCATGCTGACACCGGACTCCATCATGCCGCGTTACAAACACCTGTTTGAAGGTGAATGGACCGCGGATGTGGTAACCGACTCACAGGGCCGCAAGACATTGCAGCAGGATGAAGAGACCAGGAAGCTGTTCGATTTCGGCAATAAGGTTACTTTCAACCTGACTCCCAATCAGGATGGCCTGTTGTTTGTGCCTGATGATGCGAAGGGAAAATACCCGATAATCTTCACACCAAATAATGAATTTACCGGCAAGCAGGTACATTTCGTTACCGAGAGCGATGACCTGCGTGGTCTGGTGGCATACGTGCAAAAGCTGGGCATGAACAGGGGTAAATGGCGCGATACTTTCGAACCGCAGCTGCTGACCATAGAATCGCTTTCCATTCCTGAAGATCCCGAATGGATAGACGATGGCAAACGGATTTACGAGCACCGTTGCGAGGGTTGCCACGGCGCGAAGGGTGACGGAAATGGCCCGGCGGCGACATTCCTGGCAGTGCGCCCAAGGAATTTCACGTTAGGCGAATTCAAGTTCCGTCATACGCCATCCGGTTCGTTGCCAACGGACGGTGATTTGTTACAAACCATTACCCGCGGTGTGCGGGGTACCGCCATGCCGTCGTGGCATATGCTTACCGAAAAAGATCGCCTGGCACTGATCCAGTACATAAAATATGATTTAGCGGTGGACCGAAGCGACCCAAAACACCCGGTATCGTATTTCGTCGAAGATCCGCCGGAACAACCGATATATATAGGTCTTGTTCCGCAAGCTACAGATGAAGTGATCGAGCACGGCCATGACATCTACCAGAAAGCCCGTTGCTGGGAATGTCATGGCAATGACGGTGCCGGCGATGGCCCCAAGGCAAACACACTTACTGACGACTGGGGATTCCCCATCGAGCCGGCAAATTTCGTTAAAGGTATTTTCAAATCCGGTCCATTGGTCACGGATATCTACCGCACGATTACGACCGGACTCAATGGCACACCGATGCCTTCTTACCACGACATTCTTGGTGACGATGACCGATGGGCGCTGTCTTATTACGTGCTTACCTTCTCGGCGTATCGTGCACCCGGTACCGGTGACCCGTTGGCAATATCGGAAGCTGATCGCGCAGCCCTCGACGATCCGGACATGCCGGCAGCCAGCCCGGCTGATGCGTACAAACCGTCCGAACAGAAGTTTGGTAAGGCTCCGGATGTTGCTTTGATACGGAATCTGGGTATGAAAACTCTGGTGCCGTCAGCGAATTCGAAACCCGCTCCTGCCGCTGCCCAGGAAAAACCGAATTGACGGAGCTTAATATATGTACCCACTAACCTCACTTATTTTCTGGCAGTTTCTTGTTGCAGTTCTGATGGGCGCTGCAGCACTTTGTCTGTTCGCATGGGCGGTGATCACCGGTCAGTTTTCAGATATAGAAAAAGCCAAATATGATGCATACCACGCTGAAGTCAGCGAGGAGGATGATCATGACCAGCGGACCTGATCCGAACCGGAAAGGTGACGTCAATAAGAGTGATCCAGCTGATCATCTCGAGGAGTTTGCCCAGGGCGAGATAAAGGTCAGGCACGGGAAAATCAATCTGTGGTTGCTGCCGGTTTACGCGATACTGTTCATCTGGGCCATTTATTACCTGTTCGTCTATTGGGGCGGATTGGGTCCGGGGTTGGATTACTGAGTGCGTAATTCGGATTCTGACGTATTGCACGATATCAATCGGTGTGAGGAATCGACATGAACAAACGGGTCATTAGAGCATTACTCATCTTCACGCTATTCAATTTGACCTATCTGGTTTTTGATATCTTTTACAATGTCCTGGGTGTGATCTTTCACTGGGGAGGATTTCCGTCCGGCGGTTTGCTTTGAGGCGGGCACTTATCCGATCCACGTGCACGGCGTGAAGAGAGGCTCATATACATGAACATCTACGAAAAGATTGCATTTGGACTGTTTCTTGCATTTACGATCATCTTTTTCGCCTGGGTGGCTTACCTCGCTATCAAGAAGTGACCGATGCTCCAATACCTGCTGGTCTTTGTTGCCGGTATGGCCGGCAGCTTTCATTGCGCTGGCATGTGCGGTGGCTTTGCCTGTGGTCTGACCCCGGATCCAAGAGGGAAACTTCATACCAGCCTGCGCCATTTTACCTATAACAGCGGTCGTGGCATCACGTATGTCTTTCTTGGCACATTCGCGGGTGTTACGGGCGGGTTTTTGCAACGCGGCGGGATCATTTTTGCGGAACGGACACTGGCTCTAACCGCCGGTCTGTTCATGGTGCTGATGGCCTTGAAGATCAGCGGTTATCTCGCCCATATCGGTATAACCAGAACAGAAGCTACTGCAGGCCGGTTCCTGATTTTCTTCCGACGCCTTTTGGCAACGCCAGGGGTGAGCGCGCCGTTTGCATTCGGGCTGGCGAACGGATTTCTCCCCTGCCCCTTGGTATATGCATTTCTGGCGCGGGCCGCGGCCACTGGAACACCATTGACCGGCGCTGCAACCATGGCCGCATTTGCGCTCGGCACGTTTCCCATGATGCTACTTCTGGGGGGGCTGGGGCCGGTGCTGCGCTATCAATGGCGGAAACGCGGCGCGGGAGTTGCTGCCGTCTTTCTGCTCCTATTGGGCGTTATAACGGCTCTGAGGGCCTTTATTCCGCTTCAGATGCACATGCACATGGTATGAACAGTTGCGCTCATTGCGGACTTCCAGCGGGTCACCGCCCATACGAACGCCGGATCGGGGGCGAGGCAACGGTGTTTTGCTGCTATGGCTGCTGTCTGGCCATGTTGCTCATGCGCGGCCGCGGCGATGAAGCCAATGTGGCAGGACACCTGATTCGTCTGGGAATCGGTGTCTTTTTCGCGATGTTTATCATGCTTCTCAGTCTGGTCATATACAGTGGTTCCATTCCGGCAGAGGAACCTTCCCTTCGTCACTATGTGGATGTAATCCTGCTGGTACTTGCTACGCCAGTGGTGGTCCTGCTCGGTGGACCGTTCTTCCTTGGTACTTGGAGCGGATTGCGGCATGGCCGGATGACAAGTGATGCTCTGGTCGTTACCGCGGTACTGGTAGGTTATCTGTATTCGGCTTTCCAGGTATATATCGGCTCATCTCGCGTCTATTTCGATACCTTGACCATGGTGCTCTTGCTGTTCACATTGGGACGCTATCTGGAAGCATTGGGCCGTGCACGCGCCAATGGTGATCTCGAGGAAGCACTCGACCTCGGGCGGCAAATGGCGCACGTTGTCGAAGATGGAAAGACACGCAACATACCGGCATCGGAAATCGATTCTGGTTGGCTGATAAGCGTGCTTGCTGGAGAGCGGATACCCGTTGATGGCACCATCATCAGCGGCACCGGTGACATAGATGAAGCAATGCTCACGGGCGAATCAGTGCCGGTAGACAAGCAACCCGGCGATATGGTGCAAGCCGGTTCGATCAACGGCATGGATACGTTGCTAATACGTTGCGCCCGACCGCTTGCTGCGTCCCGCTGGGCAGCCTTGGGGAGTCTGGTACGCCAGTCTCTGGCGCGGCGCTCTCCACTCGAAGATGTTGCGGATCGCATTGTCGGGTGGTTTTTACCGACAGTTTTGCTGGTTGCAGCGTCAGCCGTTTGCTACTGGTTTTATGACGGAGATCCAACGCGTGCCTTATCTAGTTGCCTTGCGGTACTCGTTGTCGCTTGCCCATGCGCACTCGGTCTTGCCGTGCCACTGGCTTCCTCCATGGGCGTTGCCGCGGCCCTGCGTCACGGTGTCGTCATCCACCGTGACGCGTTGGGAAGATTACCGTCTATCAGAGCTGTGGCGTTCGATAAAACCGGCACCCTCACGCGCGGTCACCCAACGCTCAGCCGGGTAGTCGCGTTCCCCGGCTTTTCGTCCGATGCTGTCATGGATATTGCAGTAACACTCGCCGTCGTTTCTGAGCATGTGCTTTCCAGGGCCATTGCAACTTCATCCATGCCGCAGGGAGACGCCGTCAATGTACGCACCTATCCCGGGTTTGGAATCGGCGGAGAAATAAATCGGCGACATTGCTCGATTGGATCACGTCGATTCATGGAGCAGCAGAAGATCGAGACTCCCGCTGGCGGTTACCACCGTGGCACCGAGATATGGGTGGCAGCAGGAAACAGTATCGCGGGCAAGATAATGTTGCACGACGCGCCCAGGCCGGAGATTCCGGACGTAATCGCGTGCTTGAAAGCCAAGAAAATTTATCCGGTGATATTAAGCGGCGATAACCCAGAGGCAGTTTCTGAAATCGCCAGGCAGGTGGGCATCGAAAAATATTTCGCCGAGATGCGACCTGAAGACAAGTTGAGGGAACTATGCATTCTCAAAACTAAATACAAGCATATAGCAATGGTCGGGGATGGAATCAATGATGCACCGGTTCTTGCTGCGGCCGAGATAGGCATCGCAGTCGCTGACGCGTCAGGACTTGCGAAGGTATCTTCCCAGATCATGTTGCCACATGACGGGCTGGGTCAGTTGCCTTATCTATTTGAGCTCGCCAGCAAGGTAAGGCGCGTATCCGTCGATAATTTACGCTGGGCATTTTTTTATAATGTAATTGCTATCACGCTGGCTGCCGGTGGCCTTTTACAGCCGGTCTATGCAGCATCCTTGATGGCTGGTTCTAGTCTCATGGTGCTGCTCAATTCACAACGCCTACGACGTGATGCTGGGTATCCATTGAATCAAGCTGCGAGAGATGCAGGCTACCGAACCGGTTGGAGCGAAGACCATGCTGGCTAATGAAAAACTTGGCATCTTGGGAAATGACAATCCCACAAGCCCTTCACCCGCTTCCATGAGCGCAGATGAAACAATTTCGGCCATGAACGGTCTGGCTTGTCGGAAACGGGATCTTTTACTGACTAGAGCAACACGCAAACTCGCAAACGGCCAACCTGCCGATATCGTTCTTGAGAGGTTTGCCAGCCAGTTAACAAACTCATTATTGCATCCAGTCCTCGCCTGTTTGCGTAATATACCTGATGAGATGAATCAGAAGCGCCTTCTGGAAGAAGTATGTGAATTATTCAATTTGGCGACAGCTGATCGAGATGAAAAATAGCGATTGAGCTGCGTTAGCCGCCATTGCCTTGTGTTTCGTCATGTTCATTTGCCGGCTCGATACGCCCCCTGAAGCGTTCGACATCGATTTCCTTCGGAGACTTCCCCACCAACTTGGCCTGAGCAGGCCGGGTTTGCTGGGTCAACTGATAAGGCACGACCCATTTGTATGGTGCTGCGTTGGGCTGGGCACCAAGATGATAGACCCACACTGTGAGTGTGTCGTGCCCATGCAATTTATCAAACGTTGGACCGTCAATGAGTGCGACCAGCGTATGCCCTGGCAACAGGTCTGGAAGTTTGATCGGTTGCGACAAGACAGTCTGACCATCCAGATCAAATGCACAAATGCTGTGATCGGTATCCAGAACTTGCTGCGAATTGTTGGTAAACGTGAGTTTTATGACCGGTTCAGGCGGGTTGTTTTTGTAAAATGGAATCCGATACACGATATAGAGTTTTGGCGGATTAGGCATCATGAAGTAATCGCCGTTTACCCGTGAAGTTATCTCATATCGATAATAGAGTTCAGGAAGATTGTCTCGAACATTGAGATTTGCATGTAACCCATCCTGATCTTGTGGTTGTGTTACATCGCCGAATTTGAGGGCCTGTGCCTGAATTTGCACGGGGTAGGAATCGGGTAAAGGAGTATCTGAGCCCTGTTCCGTTATGCAACCGGCGGTGAAGATACTGATGGTCACCGCAAGTAAAATCCCCGATTTGTGCACGATACAATCTCCTCAAAAAAACAGGCACCACCTCCGGCTGGTCAAGCCGAAGGTGGTGCCCCGTGAATGCAACCGCGGGTTGCTTATTTCTGCAAATCACCGCGGATGTAACTGACCACAGCTTTCAGGTCGGCGTCTGAAAAATGCCATGCAGGCATCGCGACTGGCAGGTCCTTGTATTTTTTCTGGTCACCGCTACGTCCATTCTGGATGGCCTCATCAATATCCGCGATCTTGCCATTAATCACAAATGGATCGCCTTTCAGTGCAGGAGCGAGCCCCGGCGTGCCTTGACCATCCTTGCCATGGCAACTGACACATTTGGAACCAAAGATATCCGCCCCCGATTCTGCATATGCGGTGGAGGAAAAGACCAGAATCAGGCTGGCACCGAGCAGAGCCGATATCAACTTGTTTCTATGCGCCATCATTACACCTGTTTATGGTTTGGTTTAGAAACCATAATCTAATATGAATGACCACGAATATCCACCACTGCGGTAATCAGCCTGATTCAATACCGGCGTCTTGCTTGGACTGTAGTTCAAGCTGATGTTCACATTCATGGCAGGTGCCCAGAGACCGGATATTCCCCACTCGCTCGGCGCATACGCCGCGTATTTGACTCCGGTCGGCGCTGTATAGTCATAATGCAGCGCTTTATTGACATACACTTCAAATCCATAAGTGCGATTGTAGAAGTAGCGGATCGTATATCCTATCTTTTGCTGGCTAGAGGATGCGCCGCTCACATAGTCCTGGTTATTTTGTGCTATTGCGACACTCTGATACCAGGAGTGGTTACCCATATCAGCTACCGACTGATGCCACGAAAGGCGCCATGCATGGCTGGTGTCGACCGTCTCATAGCCAGTAGTGTTCACCGTCGCCAGATCACCGAGGGAAGACCACTGGTAGCCGAGTCCGTTATTGAAACCGAAATTAGTGGAAGAAATTCCGGTGGGACATGCCGCAGAACAAACGAAACTTGTGTGAGTACCATTTACCTGGGAGCCCACATTATTGCCCCAGACACCGTCCAGGACCCACCACATGTCGTTGCTTTCCCTGCGGAATTTATCGCCAGTCCCCGGAATACCGTCATAGGCCAAGGCGATGTAGTTGTTATGTCCGTTACTGAAAGAACTGTCCGCATCTCCCGAGATTATCGAATACTGCGTCAGGATACTGTTCTTCCAGAAGCCATAGAAACTGTAACTGGCAGTCGAATATTCTGTGCCTAATCCACCTTGCCCGTAACCCCAAGGCCGTATCTGATCCACCGGGAATACGAACTCGTTGATGGCATCCGGATACTCGTTACCGTAGGCCATGGCAATGAAACTATCCCCATCGCTGAGCATCCTGCTGGCGGTGAGCCGATATTCGTCGTAGGCAAACAGATTCAGGTTGGTCGGTTGACCCGGTGACTGGCCTGCCGTGGTGCTGGTATTGGCGGCTTTGATCGAGTTATTTCCCAGATAGCCAATCTCTGTCCAGACCCCAAGCCAATCTGTTACCGGACCGGTAAAGAAGAAGCAGAAGCGCGAACCGGGATTGGCCGTCACGTCCCGTTTGGTGCCGCCACCGATACCGGGATTGGCACCCCCTGATGCGAAATCACTGATAAAACGCGCTGAAAGGAAATCATCCCAGTTCAGTGCCAGGTAGTTGCCACCGTATTCCGGGGTGTCCTGGCCCTGAGCGTTGAAACCCGTTTCACGGAACTTGCCATGTATGGAATTTGGTTGGTGAAAGCCACGCATGATGAAGAGTCGGCCGGTACGTGTGAAGTCCGGCACGTTCTCGAAACCGATATGGCAGGAATTGCAGTCGAGCCCAGTTTGACGTGCGTAGGACGGCATTGCGTTTGCCGTGCTAAACCAGCAGGCGCCGATCAACGTTAATATTACGGCACTTGCGCGAATCATGAACGTCTTCATGGTCGTGTCTCCGTAGAGAGGAAAATGCCCTTGACTCAAGGGTCCATTTTTCGGTGTTTGTCTGTACTCACTTGCCCTGTTGCATGTCGCCTTTGAGATAGGCGATCAACGGGCGCAAATCCTGAATCATCGTGGCATCGAATGAAGGCATATCCGGATAGGTGTCGTCATAGTGCCGTTTCGCACCGGTGCGGCCATTGCGAATCACTTCCGCGATGGCGGTTTCAGGCGCATAGACGATGAACTGATTGCCCTGCAGGGGCGGGGCTGTCGCCGGCAACTCGTGTCCCTTGGTGCCCTCTCCATGGTCACCGTGACAGGTTGCACAGCGTGCGTCGAAGATTGCCCGGCCAGCATCCTGTTCCGTCAGCGAGCTTCCGGTGGTCTGGTCTGCGGCCCGTCCCGGAGCCACAAAAATCACTACTGCGAATGCCGCTGTAGCGAGCACGAATGATGCCAAAATCTTGGGGAGTCTCATGGCAATTTCCTCGGTAAGCGTGGAGTTCAAATGCCACCCGGTTAATGTAAAACCGGACACCGATCTGCGATGTCTCATTGAGGTTAGATGATTTTAAAGTATTGTCAAGAACACGACATATTAATATAAATAATATTACATATATGCTCTGGCGTTGCAATCTCATGCAGCACAAAGGGTTTGGGCGTAGTAGAAAGGCAACAGCCGCCAATTCGGAATGATGGGAGCTGTATAAAGGCAGTCTGTATGCCAGAGCCTTGGTTTAGAGGCGTTATGGAGTGATGCTTATCAGGTCTTGGTTTGAGCAGCGGCCTTGGCCTTGGCTTTCTTTATAGCGGCGGCCACTTCCGGCGGCATGTATTTTTCATCGTGCTTGGCCAGTACTTCGTCGGCCACGAACAAGCCATCCTTGTCGAGCTTGCCGTGCACCACTATGCCCTGCCCCTCCCGGAACAGATCCGGCAGGATCCCGGTATAGACGATCGGGACTGAATCCTGCATATCGGTCAACGTGAAGTGCACTGTCATGCTTCCGGGAGTACGCTGCACACTGCCTTTCGCAACCAGCCCGCCCATACGGAACAGCTGTCCGACATGAGCGTCGCCTGCGGCAACCTGATTCGGAGTGTAGTAATACAGGATGTTGCGCTGGAAGGCCCGCAGTCCAAGTGCTGTCGCAATGCTCGCCCCCACTACAATCACGATCACGATCGCGAGCCGTTTCTTCTGACGCGGTGTCATGGTTCCTGCTCCTCCCGGATGCGTTGCTTCAATTCGTTCAGCAACCGGCGTAGCCGCCTGCCCGGCAACCAGGCGTTCACGATCAGTACCACGGCAGTGATTATGTATGCGGGCCAGACATATGCAGCATAGCCGCCCATGGTCAGGAATTCGTGCCAGGATTTCATAACAATTCCCTGATCCAGGTTGTATTGCGTTCGCGGCGGATGATTTCGACCTGCAGGCGTTTCATCACGAAGGTCGCGAAGTAAAGCATGAAGGCTGCAATCATCACCAGCAAGGGTATAAGCATCCGCGTCGAGATATCGGAATGCGTGCCGACAAACACCGTCGGCCCTTGATGCAAGGTGTTCCACCATACTACCGAATAATGAATGATTGGCAGGTTTACCAGCCCGACCAGCGCCAGGATCGCACTGGCCCGATCGCCAGTGCGCTGTTCGGAAAATGCCTGATTGAGCGCCATGAATCCGAAATACAAAAACAGCAGGATCAGTTCCGAAGTCAGGCGTGCATCCCAAACCCAGTAAGTTCCCCACATCGGTTTGCCCCACAACGAACCGGTGACCAGCGCCAGGAACGCAAATGAAGCCCCAAGGGGCGCCGCCGCCGCCGCGACTGCGCTGGCCAGTTTCATGCGCCAGATCAGGCCGATGCCGGCCGCGATGGCCATGAAGGCATAACCGGACATCGACATCCATGCACTCGGTACGTGGATGTAGATGATGCGGAACCCGTCGCCTTGCTGGTAATCGGGGGGGGCCGACCACAAGCCGCCGTAAAGTCCGATGCCCAGCAGCAACAGCGTGATCCAGCCCGTCCAAGGTGCAACGTACTGCGCGAATTTATAAAAATATGGCGGTGACGCCAGCTTGTGAAACCAGGTAAACACGAAACCTCCGGATTGGTCACCAAAATGCGATCTGCCCGCGGAGACGGAGACCCTTGTTTTTCAATTTTGAAGGTAACTGAAAAACCGGGGTATGACACAGATCAACTTCGCCGCATCCAGACCTGGAAAATCCAACGGCCAGACGGGTCCGGCGGATTATATTTCAGTTCTCGAGACTGACGCGTAATCCACCAGCGATAGCGAACGGCGCAAGCGTAAATGTCAGCGCCAGAATCGCGCCCAACAGATAGAGCGGTCCTGAGACATTGTCTCCTGCTACTGCCATGGCTGCCGAGCGCGCGCCGAATATCAGTACCGGCACCGCCAGCGGCAGGATGAGCAACGGCAACAACATGCCGCTGCGTCTTAGCCCCACTGTCAGTGCCGCGCCAACGGCACCCAGCAAACTCAGGACCGGTGTGCCCAGCAACAAACCGATCAGCAGCGTATCCATTGCAGAGGCCGGGAAGGATAACAACATGCCCATCAATGGCGCGAGTATCACCAGCGGCAGGCCGGTGATCAACCAATGGGTAAGAACCCGCACCAACGCCATGAGTTCCAGCGGCACAGGGCTTAGCACCATCAATTCCAGGCTACCGTCCTCATAATCGCTCTTGAACAGGCTTTCCAGGCCCACCAGTCCCGCGAGCAGAGCCGCCACCCAAATTACTCCCGGCGCGAGGGTGCGCAACAAGGCAGGGTCCGGATTCAGACCCAGTGGAAACAATGCCGTCACCATGATGAAAAACATCAGTGGCGTCACCATTTCGCCGCGCCTCCGATAGGCCAGCTGCAAGTCGCGACGGACCAAGGCTGATAGTGCACCGGAGATCATGCGTTGTTACCTAACGCGATGGTCTGCACGCTTTGATTGCCCAGATCCAATGCCTGGTGGGTCGCAAAAATCGCCATGCCCTGTATGCTGAGGTGGCTCTGGATGAGATCCGCAAGCAATTCGACCCCGGCCATATCCAGGCTGGTCAGAGGCTCGTCCAACAGCCAGAGGACGGCATTTGATAGCAATAGACGGGCCAGTGCGGTGCGGCGTTGCTGGCCCATCGACAAGGTGCCACAAGGCCGGTTGGCCATCTCGCTCACGCCGAGTTTTATCAGAGCTTCGGCAATGCTGATTGACGGAGTTAACCCCATCATCGCCACATAAGCCGACAGGTTTTCGGTTGGGGTCAGGTTGGATTTCAGACCATTGGCATGGCCGAGATAGGCCAGCGCCCGATGATAGGAGTCGCCAGCTTCATGCAGGGGCTGTTCATTCCAGCAGACAACGCCTGACTCAGGCTCGGCCAGCCCCGCCAGAATCCGGATCAGGGTGGTCTTGCCGGCGCCATTGGCCCCATGCAGGCGGAGCGCCTGCCCCGCTTCAGCCCGAAACGATAGCTGGTGGCAGAGATGGCGCTCACCGCGCCAGATCTCGAGTGACTTGCAGGAAATTGAGTGGGTTCCGGTCATGGATGGTGGTGCCCGGGGCCGGACTCGAACCGGCACGGCCGTTGCCGGCCAACGGATTTTAAGTCCGTTGCGTCTACCAGTTTCGCCACCCGGGCCTGCTCAGGAGACCAGAAATGGAGGCTAGGGTCGGAATCGAACCGGCGTACACGGCTTTGCAGGCCGCTGCATGACCACTCTGCCACCTAGCCTCACCCAAAACATTGAAAGACCGCGAAATTTACCACATTGAGGTGGTGAATTTCAGGCTCCGGCCGGCAAACCGGCCGGGTAAATAAAAAACCCCGGTTCAGCACCGAGGTTTTATATCTGGAGCGGGAAACGAGGCTCGAACTCGCGACCTCAACCTTGGCAAGGTTGCGCTCTACCAACTGAGCTATTCCCGCTTCGAAGGGGCGATATTGTAGGGCCGAACCGTTTTCTGTCAAGGCGCTACTGCATCCGGGTGCATTCAGCGCTGCCGGGACAGCTCCGGCCAGGCGGCCATCAGGTACAGGACCATGCTCCACAGCGTCAGCACCGCCGCCACATATAACAGCCACAGGCCGATCGTATAGATAGGCAGGCCATAGGCATCGTAGCGGTAAAGCATCAAGCCGGCCGCCAGCATCTGTGCCGCCGTCTTGAATTTGCCGAGCCAGGATACTGCCACGTTCTTTCGCACGCCGAGCGTGGACATCCATTCGCGCAAGGCCGAGATGGTGATTTCCCGGCCGATGATGACGATGACGGCCACCGCCAGCAACCAGTTATGGTCGGCCCAAACAAGCAGCACGAGTGCGGTGGTCACCATCACCTTGTCCGCGACCGGATCGAGAAAGGCTCCGAACGCCGAAGTCTGTTTCAGCCTGCGCGCGTAGTAACCGTCCAGCCAATCCGTGACGCCGGCCAACGCATAGATGCCTGCCGAAAGTGGATACATCCAGTCAAACGGCAGGAAAAACACCACGACAAGTACCGGAATCAGCACGATACGCAGCAGCGTCAGAATGTTGGGAAGATTGAAATTCATGTCGGGTTTCTGGATATCAATGGAATGTCCCGTATATGCGCTCGGCCAATGCCTGGCTGATACCGTGCACCTGCATGAGGTCTTCGATCCCGGCGCGTGCCACGCCCTGCAAGCCGCCGAACTGTTTGAGCAATTGCTGGCGCCGCTTCGGCCCCAACCCGGCGATCTCTTCCAGTGGTGACGCGTTGCGTGCCTTGGCCCGGCGCTGGCGATGTCCGGTGATGGCAAATCGGTGCGCCTCGTCGCGGATCTGCTGGATCAGGTGCAGGGCCGGTGAGTCCGCGGGGAGTATAAGTGGAGTGTCTTGACCGGACAAGAAAAGTTGTTCCAGTCCGGGCCGTCGGGTCGGCCCTTTCGCTACACCCACCAGCAACACGCCCTCTACCTGCAGTTCTTCCATGACCTTTTCTGCCATGTGCAGCTGGCCCTTGCCGCCATCGATGAGCAGTACGTCCGGGATCATGCCTTCACCACGTTTGAGCCGGGTATAACGGCGAGTGAGCGCTTCGCGCATGGCGCCATAGTCATCGCCGGGCGTGATGTCATTGATATTGAAGCGGCGATAGTCACCTTTGCGCGGGCCTTCCTGGTCGAATATCACGCACGATGCCACCGTGCCCTCGCCCATCGTATGACTGATATCGAAGCATTCGAGCCGCGTCGGCAACTGGTCGAGTTCCAGCACCTCCTGCAGAGCTTCAAAGCGCTGCCGCATGTCCGCATCGATCGCCAATCGCATCAGCAGCGCCTGGTTTGCAGTCAGACGGGTCTGATCGATCAGCTTGCGGCGTTCACCGCGCACCGGATGCATGATCTGTACCCGCTTGCCGGTTTGTTCACTGAGGGTCTGTTGCAACAGGGCTTCATCTTCGACTTGCTCGCACAACAGTATCTGTTTGGGAACCTCGCGGTCCAGGTAGTATTGAGGCAGAAACGCAGACAAAACTTCCCGTTCATCGGTTTCGACGCTGACACGCGGGAAATAGGTCTTGCTGCCGAGATTGCGCCCCGCGCGTACAAAAGTGACAGCGACGCAGGCCAGCCCTGCTTTTACGCTGACAGCGATCGCATCGTGATCGCCATCGTCGCCGCTGATATGTTGATGGGTCACGGTCTTTCTTAGACTCGCGATCTGATCCCGGTAGCGCGCCGCCAGTTCGAAGTCCAGGCGTTCCGACGCACCCTCCATGCGCTTCACCATGGCATCGATGACTTCGCGATTGCGGCCCTCCAGAAACAGCACCGCATTGCTGACGTCGCACGCGTAATCGCCGGCATCTATGAGACCGACGCAGGGTGCTGAACAGCGTTTGATCTGATATTGCAGGCAGGGGCGGCTGCGATTGCGGAAGAAGGTATCGTTGCATTGTCGCAGCAGAAACAGTTTCTGCAACAGATTCACGGTTTCGCGTGCTGAATAGGCGCTCGGGTAAGGACCGAAATATTTACCGGTCTCGCGGCGCCGTCCCCGGTAGAGCGTGAGACGCGGAAATGGTGAATCATCCACCAGTCGGATGTATGGGTAACTCTTGTCATCGCGCAATACCACGTTGTAGCGTGGCCGGTACTGTTTAATGAGGTTATTTTCCAGTAGCAGCGCTTCGACTTCTGTATGTGTACTGGTCACCTCGATGGATGCCATCTGCGCCATCATCGAACGCGTTTTGAGTGGCACGCCGGTAGTGCGGAAATAACTCGATAAGCGCTTCTTCAGGTTGCGGGCTTTCCCAACGTAAAGAATATCGCCCCGTGCATCCAGCATGCGGTAAACGCCGGGCGCGCCGGTAACGTTTGCCAGGAACCTCGCGCTATCGAAAGACTTGGTGCTGTTCTCCGTCTCGTTCACTGCGGCAGCAACTTCTTTGCCTGTTTCATCACGGCTACGAACATCGCTTCGGTCAGACGCCGGGTCTGGGTGTTATAGCGGCTGCAATGATATGAATCCACCAATTTACGGCGTTTTTCCAGTGCATGGCTGGCGCCGTGCCTGAAAACAAATTCACGTTGTTTGAGTCCGGAGGCACGGATCACGGCTTCATGCGCTATGCGTCCGAGTGCGAGGATGACCGCACCCTCGGGCAGCGATTCGAGTTCGGCTTGCAGGAACTCGTTGCAGTTGAGCACTTCGGAACCGACCGGTTTGTTCGCCGGTGGCAGGCATTTCACTGCGTTGGTGATGCGGCAATCTATCAAGCGCAGACGGTCACGGACGGAACGAGATTCTGCAGCACTGGCAAAGCCGAGTTGATGCAGCGTCTTGTAAAGCAGGATGCCGGCGTGATCGCCGGTGAAGGGCCGGCCCGTGGCATTGGCGCCGTGCATGCCGGGTGCCAGGCCTACGATGAGCAAGCGCGCTTTTTTATCTCCAAACGGCGGTACCGGGCGAGCGTGATACTCCGGATATTCGCGGCGTATGCCGGTCAGGAACTTTGCCAGCCGCGGGCAACGCGTGCAGTTGAGATCAAAACAAGCTGTATTCATGATGCCGAGTTTACCGGCACCCGCCTGAACAGACGAGAGGGATTTCAACTGGATGGGTTTTTTGTTTCTGCCAGCACGTCGTAGCGCAACGCCAGACGCGTCAGCTCTACGTCGTTATTGACGTCGAGTTTTTCAAATAACCGCGAGCGGTAGGTGCTGACGGTCTTGGGGCTGAGGTGGAGCTGATCGGAGATGGTCTGCAGGGCCTGGCCGGTGATGACCATCAGCATCACCTGCATCTCGCGTTGTGAGAGCTTCTCGAACGGCGAGGCCTTGCCGCCGTCAAGCTTGGCTAGCGCCAATTGCTGGGCGATCGAAGCCGTGATGTAGCGTTCGCCCGCGTGAACCTTGCGTACTGCACTCACGACCTCATCCGCGGCACAATCCTTGGTCAGGTAACCATGGGCACCGGCTTCCAGCAATCGCAGCGGAAACGGTTCGCTGGCATGGACCGAGACGGCTATTACCTTTAAAGACGGGTCATATGCATGCAGTTTGCGGGTCGCTTCCAGTCCGCCGATTCCCGGCATGTTGACGTCCATGAGGATTACGTCGGGCTTGAGTTCGCGCGCGAGCTTGACGGCTTCCTCGCCGGAAATCGCCTCCCCTGCGACACGCACGTCCGGCGTTTCCTCAAGTATCAGACGAATCCCTGTCCGAACAAGCTTGTGGTCATCCACCAGCAGGACACGGATCATGCTTAACTACCCCTGAAAACAGTTATATAAACCCTCGTCAAGAGATTACGTCAAATTTCACGCCTTGCACAGAGGCGGCACCTATCCCATGTGTTCGATGACGGCGTCTCCAAACCCTGAACAACCAACCAGAGTCGCACCGGGAATCAGGCTCTGCATCTTCTCTTCGACGTTGCGGCGGCCGGCGATATCGCGTTTGGAAACCCGGATAGCCTGTCGCAACCGCGCCAGATCGTAGGTCATGATCCTGGCGGCAATGGTCTTGCCGACACCGTTGAGGATTTTATCCGCCGCCTCGGTCCAACCCATGTAACGCAGCATCATATCCGCCGAGAGGATCAGTGAACCGGGGTTGACCTGGTCCTTGCCGGCAAACCCCGGCGCCGTGCCGTGCGTCGCTTCGAAGATGGCTACTGCGTCGGAGATGTTGGCACCCGGCGCAATACCGATGCCACCTACCTGCGCGGCCAGTGCGTCGGAGATATAATCACCGTTCAGGTTCAGGGTCGCGATCACATCGTAATCTTCCGGCCGCATCAGGATCTGTTGCAGGAAGTTATCGGCGATAACGTCTTTCACCACGATATCGTGGCCGGTGCGAGGGTTTCTGAATTTGCACCACGGCCCACCATCGATATCCACGGCACCGAATTCTTCCTTCGCCACCTGGTAGCCCCAGTTGCGGAAGGCGCCCTCGGTGAACTTCATGATGTTGCCCTTGTGGACCAGGGTCACCGACACGCGATCATTGTCGATCGCGTAACGGATCGCCTTGCGTACCAGGCGCTGCGATCCTTCCTTTGATACCGGCTTGATGCCGATCCCGGAACTGTTCGGAAAACGGATTCCGGTCACGCCCATCTCGTGTTGCAGGAAATTGATTACCTTGTGCACTTCCGGCGTACCCGCAGCCCATTCGATTCCGGCGTAGATATCCTCGGTGTTCTCGCGGAACACCACCATGTCCGTCAGTTCCGAATCTTTCATCGGCGTCGACACACCGGGAAAATACCGGATCGGGCGTACGCAGGCGTAAAGATCCAGCGTCTGCCGCATCGCAACATTGAGTGAGCGGATCCCGCCGCCGATCGGTGTGCCGAGTGGGCCCTTGATGGAGACCACATACTCGCGCATCGCATGCAGCGTTTCCTCCGGCAGATAGACATCCTTGCCATATTTCTGCACGGCTTTTTCACCGGCATAGACTTCCATCCAGACGATCCGCCGTTTGCCGCCATAGGCCTTCCGGACCGCGGCATCCACCACTTTCTTCATCACGGGAGTGACATCAATGCCGATGCCGTCACCCACCACGAACGGAATGATTGGCTGATCCGGAACATTGATGCTGAAATCGGTATTGACGCTGATGCGTTCACCGGCTTTGGGCGGTACGACCTTGTCGAATTTCATGCGGAGCTATCCTTGGAAGCCTGATATCGGGAACTCGGAACCGGGAATATCTGCACCGGACGCAGCTTACCGGCGCGAAATTCTATCACGGAGCATCAATGCCTCAGAAAAAACGCCGGCTCCGCCTGGAACCGGCGTCAGTTTGCCACCCCCGTGGATATCAGGCGATTGCCTGTTCCGGTCTGGCAGCCTTGCCAGGCTTATTCAGAAACTGGGCTTCTTCGGTCGAACCGGTCAGTGCGGTAAGCGACGACGTCCCGCCGGCAATCGCCTGGGCCACTGCGTCGAAATAGCCGGTACCCACTTCGCGTTGATGACGGGTGGCCGTGTAGCCCTGTTTTTCGGCGGCGAACTCCGCCTCCTGCAATTCCACATACGCTTCCATCTGCCGGTCGCGATAACCGGTCGCCAGATTGAACATCGAATAGTTGAGGGCATGGAAACCAGCCAGGGTGATGAACTGGAACTTGTAGCCCATCGCCGCCAACTCCCGCTGGAACTTGCGGATGGTGCCGTCATCGAGGTGCTTCTTCCAATTGAACGATGGCGAACAGTTATAGGCCAGCAGCTTGTCCGGATACCGTTGATGTATGGCGTCAGCGAATTCGCGTGCCTGATCGAGGTCAGGATGCGAGGTTTCGCACCAGATCAGGTCGGCGTACGGTGCGTAAGCGATTCCGCGCGAAATCGCTTGCGGTAATCCGGCGTTGACCCGGAAATAACCTTCCGCGGTACGTTCGCCGGTGCAGAACGGTTTGTCGTTCTCATCGATGTCCGAAGTCAGCAGCGATGCGGCGTCGGCGTCGGTACGCGCCACGATGAGCGTCGGCACCCCCATGATGTCGGCTGCCAGTCGCGCGGCTACCAGTTTCTGAATGGCTTCCGAGGTCGGTACCAGCACCTTGCCGCCCATATGACCGCATTTCTTGGCGGCAGCGAGCTGATCTTCGAAGTGCACACCTGAGGCGCCCGCTTCGATCATCGCTTTCATCAGTTCGAATGCATTCAGCACGCCGCCGAAACCGGCTTCCGCGTCTGCAACGATCGGCAGGTATGGATCGAAATCTTCGTCCTTGTTTTCGGATTTCAGGATTTGATCCAGTCGCTGCAAAGAATTGTTGATACGCCGCACTAACGCCGGTACGGCATCCGCCGGATACAGCGATTGATCCGGATACATCTGTCCCGCGGTATTGGCATCCGCTGCAACCTGCCAGCCGGAACAGTAGATCGCCTTGAGTCCGGCTTTGGCTTGCTGCATCGCCTGGTTGCCGGTGAGCGCGCCCAATGCATTCACGAACGATTCGGTATTCAATCCGCGCCAGAGCCTTTCCGCGCCGCGTCTTGCCAGCGTGTGCTCTACCTGCACGCTGCCACGCAACTGCACCATGTCCGCGGCATGGTAGGGACGTGACACACCTTTCCAGCGTGGCGATTCCTGCCACTCCTTTTCAAGCGCCTGTATCGATTGTTGATCGTTCATGACACACTCCTCTCATCCCGGTTAAAGCTGTTGGTAGGCATTCAGAGTCAGGAAATCAGCGAACGTCTCTGCTGTCGTCAGAGCTTGCAATAGCGCCGATGCAGACCTGACATGTTCACGCACGTCATCGTCAGCGCACTCAGCCAATAACTTTGTAGTTTCCGTTTCATGCAGTAATTCAACCAGCGCACTGGTGAGTGTTCGGCCATCGTCCAACCGGACATCGCGCTGGTGCGTCCATTGCCAGAGTTGTGCGCGGGCGATCTCCGCCGTTGCAGCGTCTTCCATCAGATGATTGATGGGCACGCAACCGTTACCGGCCAGCCATGACGCGAGGTATTGGATCGAAACGCTGATGTTGTTGCGTACCCCGGTTTCGGTGATCGTGCCTTCCGGTACGCGCAACAGATCGGCAGCCGCGACCTTCACGTCATCCCGCAATCTCGTCAGTTGATTGGGGCCTTGCAGCTGCTGATTGAATATCTCCAGCGCGATCGGTACCAGACCGGGATGCGCGACCCAGGTACCGTCGTGACCGTCGCCCGCTTCACGCTCCTTGTCAGCCTGGATTTTGGCAATCGCAACCGCATTTGCCTGCGTGTCACCCTTGATCGGAATCTGCGCCGCCATGCCCCCCATCGCGAAGGCGCCGCGCCGATGACAGGTCTGGATCAGCAGTTGCGAATAGGAACGCAGGAAATGAGTGGTCATGCCGACCTGGTTGCGTTCCGGCAGTACGTATTCACGATGCGCATGGAGCTTCTTGATGAAGCTGAAGATGTAGTCCCAGCGACCGCAGTTGAGCCCGACAATGTGTTCGCGCAATGCGAACAGTATCTCGTCCATCTCGAATGCGGCCGGCAGGGTCTCGATCAGCACCGTCACTTTCACGGTGCCCGGTTTGAGTTGCAGAACGTGCTCCGCATGAACGATGACGTCATGCCAGAGCAGTGCTTCCTCGTAGCTTTCCAGTTTTGGCAGATAGAAATATGGGCCGCTGCCGCGTTTCAGCGATTCATGGGCGTTGTGAAAAAGGTACAGACCGAAATCGAAAAGCGCTGCCGGAATTTCCCGGCCAGCGAAACGCACATGTTTTTCCGGCAAGTGCCAGCCACGCGGTCGCACGATCAACACGGCGGTTTTGTCGTTGAGACGGTACGCTTTGCCTTCAGGACTGGTGTAATCGATCTCGCGGCGCACGGCATCGTGCAGGTTGCACTGGCCTTCGATGACGTTTCCCCAGGTCGGCGCCAGCGAATCCTCGAAGTCCGCCATGAATGCCCTGGCACCGGAGTTGAGCGCATTGATGATCATCTTGCGTTCCACCGGCCCGGTGATTTCCACCCGGCGGTCGAGCAGATCTCCCGGAATTGATCCGATCTGCCACTCGGATTCACGGATATGACGGGTGTCTGCGCGAAAATCAGGCAGGTTTCCCAGGTCGAATTCGCGCTGCCGGCGGATGCGGGCAGCCAGCAAACCCTCGACCCGGTCGCTGAACCGGGATACGAGATCAGCGAGGAAGCGTTGTGCCCGGGAATCCAGCATCCCCATCTGATTCGCTGCGGCGGGGCCGAGCAACTCGAGTTCGGTATCGCGGACTGGCGTGGCGGGTTTGGTGACTGCCGGCATAATGTGTAACTCCTGTAGGCACTGAATATCGGGTCTGGACGGAGCCTGCGCCCGGGCTTGCATCTTGAGAAGCCAATTGCTTCAATCTCATTCATTGAAATTTGCAATAATCGAATGCCACGTCCGACTCGCTATTACCGCCAGAACCGCCTCGCCCAGTTGAGGGCGTTCTGTCATGCGGTAAAAGAAGGCGGAATTTCCAAGGCAGCCGAGAAGCTCGATTTGGCTCAGCCGACGATATCACTGCAGATCCAGGCCCTGGAACAGGAACTGGGGGAAGTTTTGCTGGAGCGGCGCGGCCCAAGGATCCAGCCGACCCCGGCCGGGCTCGCACTCTACGAACTGGCCGTCCCGCTGGTAGCAGGGATGGACACCCTGCCCCAGGCCTTGGCAGACAAGTTCGGCAACCTCGATAGTGGCGAGATCAACATCGCGACCGGCGAATCGACTCTCCTTTATCTATTGCCAGCGTATGTTCGGGATTTCGCGGACCGCTACCCCCGCATCCACCTGCGCCTGCATAACGTAACCGGGCGCAACGGGCTGGCCATGCTGCGTGCCGATGAAGTGGATTTCGCGGTCGGTTCCATGTTCGAGGTCCCCGACGACATGGTGTACAAGGCCCTGTTCACGTTCGATACCATGCTGATCACCGCCATGGATCACCCACTGGTGGAATTACCGCAGGTGACACTTGAAGATATCGCCGAATACGGTTTGATCCTGCCTCCGCAGAATCTCAGTACCTGGCGGCGTGTCGATCAGGTATTTCGCGCCCACAAGTTGAAATTCAACGTGCGGCTCGAAGTCGGCGGCTGGGAAGTCATCAAACGCTACGTGGAGGAAGGCCTGGGAATCTCGATCGTCTCCAGCATCAGTCTGCGGCAGAGTTATCGGTTGCGCGCCATTTCATTGAAGGAGTATTTTCCGAAACGCACATACGGCGTTGTTTACCGGCGCGGTAAATTTCTGACACCACAGGCTCGCCGCTTCATCGAACTCATGGACAAACGTTTCTTCAGCGATGACGGGGCCTGATCCATGCCGGTGAAACCATGTTGATCCTGTTCAATAAACCCTATGGCGTGATTTGTCAGTTCAGTAGCGATGGCAACCGGCCGACCCTGGCGGATTTCATCAAGATAAAGGATATCTATCCGGCCGGACGTCTGGATACGGACAGCGAAGGCCTCCTGATCCTGACCGATGACGGGCGTTTGCAAAGCCGCATCAGTCACCCGCGGCACAAGTTGCCAAAGACCTATCTGGCTCAGGTGGAACGCATCCCTGCCGAAACCGACCTCGAACGACTGCGCGAAGGAATTGTGTTGAATGATGGCCGTACCCTGCAGGCCGAAGCGAAGCTGATTGTCGAACCGGAAAATCTCTGGCGACGCGATCCACCGATCCGGTTCCGTAAAGCAATCCCGACCGGCTGGATCGAACTCACGCTGCGTGAAGGGCGCAATCGCCAGGTACGGCGCATGACAGCTGCGATCGGTTACCCGACACTGAGATTGATCCGATGGCAGATCGGAGATTGGACACTCGCAGGACTGGAACCGGGAACCTGGCGGGAAATCTACAACTAGCTTACGTCGCTAGAGTTACGTTTAGCCTTTCTTCGCTTTCCTCGCCACGATCCGCATCGCCATCTCAAGCGCCTGTTCGTAATTCAGACGTGGATCGACTTGCGATTTATAGGCACGTTCCAGGTCTGTGTCGGTGAGGCCGCGTGCACCACCGGTGCATTCGGTCACATCGTCGCCTGTCAGTTCGAAATGTACACCGCCGAGAATGCTGCCGAGCCGTTCGTGCAATGCAAAAGCGGCTTCTAGTTCCTCGAGAATATTTTCGAAACGCCGGGTCTTGATGCCGCTGGCAGTCGTCTCGGTATTGCCGTGCATGGGATCGCAGATCCATAACACCTGTTTACCGGCTTTGCGGATGGCTTCAACCAATGGTGGAAGCTTTTCGTTGATGTGACCGGCACCGAAACGATGGATGAGCGTGAGGCGGCCCAGTTCATTTTCCGGGTTCAGGATTTCGCAGAGTTCAATAAGCTGTTCTACTCCCAGGCTGCCGCCGACCTTGACGGCGACCGGGTTGGCGATGCCGCGGAAATATTCGACGTGAGCGCCTTTTAATTCGGCGGTGCGCATTCCGATCCAGGGATAGTGCGTCGACAGGTTGTACCAACGACCGGCTTCGGCAATATATTGAGTCTGGGCCTGCTCATATAAAAGATGCAGACCTTCATGACTGGTAAAGAAATCGATGCGGCCGCTCTCGCTGAGCGTCTGTCCCGAGATCGTCTCCATGAATGTGAGCGAATCCACGATGGATTGCACGATGCGCCGGTATTCCGCTTCCAGCGGCGAGTTACGCACGAAATCCAGATCCCAGTACTCCGGGTGATGCAGGTCAGCAAAACCGCCATCGACCATGGCGCGCACATAGTTGAGCGTGAGCGCAGCGTGCTCGTAACCGCGCAGCATCAATTCCGGATTAGGCGTACGTTCGGCGGCACTGAAGCCGGTGCGGTTGATGAGATCGCCGCGATAACTCGGCAAGGTAATGCCGTTGCGGGTTTCCATCTCCGTCGAACGCGGTTTGGCGTATTGTCCGGCGATGCGTCCCACGCGGATCACGCGTTTCTTGAGTCCGTGCACCAGGACCAGACTCATCTGCAGCAGGATCTTCAACTTGTTGGCGATAGGATCGGCGGTGCAATCGTCAAAATTCTCGGCACAATCGCCGCCCTGCAACAGGAAACGTTCGCCGCGGCCGGCTTCTGCCAGCTGCCGACGCAGTTTATCCACTTCACCCCAGGTAACCAGCGGCGGCAAACGGCGGATTTCAGTCAGAACGTGCTCGACTGCAGCGCCATCGGCGTAGAGCGGTTGTTGCCCGGCGATGCGCGATTGCCAGCTGTCGGGAGCCCAGTCGTGTCTGAGTTGGTCATCCATAAGTGCGTGTAATGCTACACGGGCCAAACGGCGCGGGAAAGCATGAGGTGCGATGCGGTGGGGGTTTGTGGCAAAATGGTCGTTTTTCAGGGCCGCATGCCCTGCTCTTCAGGGGTAAAACGGCGCGCATCCCGCGTCCCGCACCATTTCGAATTCAGGCCGGCTTCGGGGCCCGCTTGAGACTGACAGGAGTTTTCTATGCATCGCGTTCTCGTACTCGGAGCCGGCAAGATCGGTTCCCTGCTCTCCGGTTTGCTCGCCGCTTCGGGTGACTATCAGGTCGATCTGGGCGACGTGAATGGGCATGCCGCACAAGCTGCGGCCGCCGGTCACAAGCTCGCCAACATCAAGGCACATCAGGTGGATGCCGGTAACAAGGACGCGTTGGAAAAACACCTTAAAGCCCATCCGGCCGATGCGGTGATTTCCAGTCTGCCGTATTTCTGCAACCCGCCGGTGGCCGAAGTCGCACGCAAACTCAACCTGCATTACTTCGATCTGACCGAGGACGTCGAAGTCACGCGTGCAGTGACGAGGATCAGCCAGGGCGCCAGCACCGTGTTCGCGCCGCAGTGTGGACTCGCGCCGGGTTTCATCAGCATTGCCGGTAACGAGTTGATGTCGCATTTCGACGAAGTGCACGATGCCAAGTTGCGCGTCGGTGCCCTGCCCCAGAATCCGGGCAACATGACCAAGTACTCGCTGACCTGGTCGTCCGACGGTGTGATCAATGAATATGGCAACCTTTGCTATGGCGTGGCCGACAGCAAACCCGCGGTGCTGATGCCGCTGGAAGGTCTGGAGACCATCCAGCTCGAAGGCCGCCTGTACGAAGCTTTCAATACCTCCGGCGGACTCGGTTCCCTGGCGGAGACCTATGCCGGCAAGATTCGCAATCTGACTTACAAGACCATGCGCTATCCGGGGCACTGCGAGATCATGCGCGTCCTGATGAACGACCTGCGTCTCAATGAACATCGTGATGAGATGAAGACCATCATGGAGCGTGCAGTACCGCGTACCGTGCAGGACGTGGTGCTGGTGTATGTGTCCGTCACCGGCATGCAGCACGGCAAGTTCATGGAAGAGAACTACGTGAATGCGATCTTCCCGCAGGAGATCGCCGGCAAGCTGTGGTCCGCCATCCAGGTAACGACCAGTGCTGGCGTGTGCGCGGTGGTGGATCTGGTGCTGAAGAAACCGGACGCCTACAAGGGTCTTGTGAAACAGGAGCAGTTCAAGCTCGCTGACGTACTCGCAAATCGTTTCGGCAAAGCCTATGCACAGGCAGAAACAGCGGAACTGTCGGCGCGGCTGGTGCGCACCGGCGAAGCTGCCAGGCAATTCGTGGCCTGAATCAATCTTATTTTCGGGAGCAGAGTAATGGCGATGACAGATGTAAAAGCGATCCTGACTGCGCTGGGTCTGGAAAAGACCAATGCGGGTGTGTGGACCGCCACCGGTGGCTGGCGCAAGACCCGCGGTGCCGAGGTACTTGAATCCATCAATCCAGCTAACGGCAAAGTTATCGCCAAGGTGCTGTGCGCGACTGATGCCGATTACGAGCAGGTCATCACCGATGCCCAGCAGGCGTTCAAGGCCTGGCGTGAAGTGCCTGCGCCGAAACGCGGCGAAGCCGTGAGGCTGATGGCCGAGGCACTGCGCAAGCACAAGGATGCGCTGGGCAGCCTGGTCGCCATGGAGATGGGCAAGATCAAGGCCGAGGGCGATGGTGAAGTCCAGGAGATGATCGACATCGCCGACTTCGCAGTCGGACAGTCGCGCATGCTCTACGGCAACACCATGCATTCGGAACGCCCGCAGCACCGCATGTATGAACAGTGGCATCCCTACGGTGTGGTCGGTGTGATCTCCGCGTTCAATTTCCCGGTCGCGGTATGGTCCTGGAATGCGTTCCTGTCTGCGATCTGCGGCAATGCCACGGTCTGGAAACCTTCGCCGCGCACGCCGTTGTGTGCCGTCGCGGTGCAGAACATCTGTAACAAGGTGCTGAAGAAGCACGGCTACCCGGCCATCTTCTCCATGTTCGTGGACAAGGGTACCAAGCTGGCCGAGAAATTCTGCAAGGATCCGCGCGTGGCGCTGATCTCATTCACCGGTTCCTCGGCAATCGGTGCCAAGGTCGGTGAGATGGTGGCAGCGCGCATGGGCCGTTCCCTGCTCGAGCTGGGCGGCAATAACGCCATCATCGTGGACGAGACCGCAGAATTGAAACTGGTCATCCCTGCCGCGGTATTCGGCGCAGTCGGCACCGCGGGTCAGCGTTGCACCACGACTCGTCGTCTGATCGTGCACGAAAGCATCGTTGATGACCTGGTGGAAAAGCTCGCCCGCGCCTACCAGCAGGTCCGCATCGGCGATCCGCTCGACAAGGAAACCCTGATGGGTCCGTTGTGCAGCGAGGACGCAGTAAAACGCTACAAGTCGGCCATAGCGGCTGCAAAGAAAGCCGGTGGTCAAATAATCTGCGGCGGTAAGGTAATCGCGCGCCCGGGCTTCTTCGTTGAACCTGCCATTATCCGTATGGAACAGCAGCAAGCCATCGTCTGCACAGAGACGTTCGCACCCATACTGTATGTGATGACGTACCGGACTCTGGAACAGGCCGTAGACATCCAGAATTCCGTGCCGCAGGGGCTTTCTTCCGCCATCTTTACTACCAACGTAAAGCACGCCGAATACTTTCTGTCTACGGTCGGCAGCGATTGCGGTATCGCCAACATTAACATCGGCACCTCCGGCGCCGAGATCGGCGGTGCCTTCGGCGGCGAGAAGGATACCGGCGGCGGACGCGAATCGGGTTCGGATTCCTGGAAAGCTTATATGCGCCGTCAGACCAACACTATCAACTGGTCGGATCAGCTGCCATTGGCACAGGGCATAAAATTCGATCTGGGTTGAGCGGCCCGATTACATACAGGCAACACATTAACGCCGCGCACCGCGCGGCGTTTTCTTTATCCACTCCGGAAATCCGGCAGACTGGATTACTTGTCCTCGAACCGGTTCTTGTCCCGGTTCTTGCGCACCTTCAAGGCATCGAATACGCGGCCGTTCATGACGATATAGATGCCGGGCGGCATGCTCTGCACCGCTATCACGGCGCCGCCGATATTGAAGATCGCATCGCTGCCGCGAAACCGCGCCGGATTGAGTGCCCCGGTCAGCACGATGGTCTTGCCGATCATGTTCTGCAACGCGACCGCGGTATCGGTCATGGTGTCGGTCCCATGAGTAATCAGAACATGCCGTTCGGAACAAGCTGCTACCGCTTCCGTGATCGCGGCACGATCAGCATCGGTCATATCGAGACTGTCTTTCCGCATCAGTGATGTAATCTGGAACGGAAATCCGACGCCGGTTTCACGAAGGATATCGCCGATTTGTGGCTCACCCACTTCGTATTCGCTCTTGGCATCGAAGTAGATCTTGTCTATGGTGCCGCCAGTGGTAAATATCCGCATTGGTTCCATGTCCGCATGGCTCCTGAAGATCAGTTGAAGGGTAAACCGAGATACAGATACAGCGACTGGTTCCCACCCTGGGAGAAACCGGCGCCCAGATACAGAGGGCCCAGCGAAGTATCGGCCCCGAGAAACAAGGCGGTGCCGTATTTCAATTGGCTCAGACTGATCTTTTGAGTGTTATCCCAGACATTGCCTGCTTCCAGACTGGCGCCAAAGTACAGACCATTGCCCAGCACGCTTGGCAGGATTGCGATCCTGTTGAGATAGATAGCGCGCGCATTCAATAGTTTCTGGCCACGCAATTGCTGTTGGCGCAGACCGGAGAGTGACAGAAAGCCGCCGAGCGTGAACTGATCATATACAGGGATATCCGAGTCGAAAGATGAACCGGCTTCGGCAGACAGGATGACGGTATGCTCGCCATTACCGAAGGCACGTAATCCGAGCATATCGACCTTGTTGTAATTGATCTCGCTGCCGAGGCTCTGGCGCGCAAAGAAACCCGTGAATTGGACATAGGAGCCGGACATGGGAAACCCGGTATCGCCCTCCAGCGTATCCAGACCGAAATGCAGACTGGCGCCACTCACGGTGTCGCGATAGATAGGCAGTGTGTTGGCACCGATGCGTGGCTGCGTGATTACATGTCCGTAGCTCAGACCAGCGCGCAATTCCGCATAATTACCGAATTCGCTTCCGACGTCGAATCCGCCACGCGTCAATTGAGCGCTATATTCCGCGACCCTGTTTTCGCCGGAGAACACATCGAAGGTGTTGTTAAGATATTCGGCCTGGGGTGCGACGAATATGGAGCCCGAATAAGTGACGGGTTGGTAGAGTTCACTATATATACGCCGGGTCTTGCCAATCTCGAGCTCGTTCCGCCACTCGCCGCCCAGCCGGTCAAGTTCAGTCCGGGTCCAGCTAAACAACAGATCGTATTGACTGCTGCCTTCCAGATCGTCCGCGATACGGATGCCGAAACGGAAATAATTGGGCTTCCATGGTTTTTCCACGACTTTGACCAGCAACCCGGTACGATCACCTTCCTGTTCCACGGAGATATGCACATAGCTGAAATATCCCAGGTGATAAAGATTCTTAAGATCCTGGTCTATCGTCCGTTCATTCCAGATATCACCCGGTTTGCTGATCAGATGACTGCGAATCAGTGCCGTGGAGATATGCCGGTTACCGTTTATCTCTATGAAATCGATATGCTTGATGACGCGCAGGACGTAGCTGTGAGCAACCTTGTATTGGGCATAGGCCTGAGGCGAGAGTTGCAGCTCTTTCAGGGGTTCTAACGCTTTCAAAGTAGCTTGTTTGCCGATGCGGATCGCATCTCCCATGCGGTTGAAGTCGGTCGAGGTGATGTCGCCAAGATCCGGGCTTATGAGGATATCGCCCGGCTGCATGCTGGCGGTCGATACATCCACATTCTGTTGACCCAATATCTTGACCACTTGCAAGGAGACGTTTACGACGTCCTGCTCATTACCCAGAGGTGTGAGCGGGGTCCCTACATTAACGGCGATGATGATCTGGGCACCCATACCGCGTGCCACGTCCGTTGGCAGATTGCGCACCAATCCGCCATCTACCAGCGTATGACCCTGAAACTGGACCGGTGGGTAGACGCCGGGTACCGACATGCTGGCACGCAATGCTTCGGCCAGGTTACCGTGATCGAGCACCACCATCTTGCCGGTATCGATGTCGGTGGCGACCGCCTTGAATGGGATGGGGAGTTTGCTGAAATCCTGATTCTGATCCGTGAGCAACGTCAGATCGTTGAGTATCCGGCTCGGATCATTACCGGCGATGATACCTTGCGGGAAAAAGGCCCGCCCATCGGCGTAGCCGAACTCGGCTTGTACGATGTATTGAAGTAGATACTGTTTTTCCTGGTAGGTGAGCAAATTGCGTTGCAGCTGGTTCGCCATGCTGGCTTGCAGGTCCCGGGTATGCAGTACCTGATCCAGTTGTTGCGCGCTCATCCCGGCAGCATACAGACCGCCAATAATCGCACCGATGCTGGTGCCTGCGATGCAATCCACCGGAATATGCAACTGTTCGAGTGCTTCCAGAGCTCCGACATGCGCTGCGCCACGCGCGCCACCACCTGACAACACCAGGCAAATGCGTGGGGCTGATTGAACGGTTGGCACTGGTGCATCTGCACGCGCCTGGCTGCCGAGCGCGAGCAAAGCAATCAACAAGTACAGGCTCGCAGCCCCTATTGATCCGGCTCTGGACATGAGGGTTCCGGCGGTTGAAATTCCGTGCGATTCGCGGGGTGACATGTGCGCTGACATTGACGATCACATATTACCGGAAGCCTTGTGGCGGGGACAGAGTGGGCTGTGGTTGCCTTTGCTGTCACCCTCTGTTTATATGTGAGATATGCGTCGCACGTTTTCCACTTTGCTTGCCGTATTCCTGATCGTTACCTGCTGGGTAACGCCCTGCTCCGTGTTCGCGGCTACTGGCAGCACCGGTGTGCTACGCATTCAGATCGATGGCGCCATCGGGCCGGCCACAGCGGATTATGTGGAGCAAGGTCTCCATGCTGCAGCCGAACAGCATGCCGAGCTGGTATTGATACAGATGGATACGCCAGGCGGTTTGAGCAGCGCCATGCGCGACATCATCAAGGCTATCCTCGCATCACCTGTGCCGGTCGTGACCTATGTTGCACCCAGTGGCTCACGTGCCGCGAGCGCCGGTACCTATATCCTTTACGCCAGCCACATCGCTGCCATGGCCCCGGCCACCAACCTGGGGGCAGCCACGCCGGTGCAACTGATGGGCGACAAATCACCGACCCCGGCGGTACCCAAGACAGCGGAAGATAACAAGGTGCTCAATGATGCGGTCGCCTATATCCGTGGGCTTGCTTCACAACGTGGGCGCAATGCAGATTGGGCGGAAAAAGCGGTCCGCGATGCAGCAAGCCTGACGGCTGCGGAGGCATTGAAGCAGCATGTCATCGACCTCATTGCAAGCGATATTCCCGACCTGCTGGTCAAGCTGGATGGCCGCCAAGTGACCACCATTGCCGGCCCAGTCACTTTGCATACCACCGGACTTACAGTGACGGATTACACACCCGGGTTCCGGGTCAAGTTTCTGGCGGTACTCACGGATCCCACAGTCGCGTATATCCTGCTC
The DNA here is from genome assembly GCA_050739495.1 of Gammaproteobacteria bacterium. Taxonomy (GTDB): domain Bacteria; phylum Pseudomonadota; class Gammaproteobacteria; order Natronospirales; family REEB76; genus DASSKW01. The sequence continues at coordinate 37,281 of JBOIBL010000104.1, forward strand.
CTGATCGGCATCTACGGTCTGGTATTTGAAGGTTACAACCCCGGTGGCGTGCTGCCGGGGGTCGCGGGTGGTATCGCGTTGCTACTCGCGCTCTATGCGTTCAATATCCTGCCGGTGAACTTCGCCGGTCTGGCGCTGATCATCCTGGGCATCATCCTGTTCATCACCGAGACCTTCGTGCCCGCCTACGGGACGCTCAGCATTGGCGGGCTGATCGCGTTCGTAATCGGTTCTATCATTCTGATGGATACCGGCATCCCCGGCTTCGGTATTTCCCGCGGCGTAATCGGGGGCATCAGCGCAGCGGCCGGTCTGATAGTAGTCGGCACCCTGTGGCTGGCAATGCGAGCACACCATAAACCGGTCGTCAGCGGCGCCGAAGAGATGATCGGCAGCATCGGGAACGTAGTGACCGATTTTGCTGCCGATGGCAATGGGATCGTGCGGGTGCACAGCGAAAACTGGAATGCATGGAGCCGTATGCCATTGCAAACCGGCGACTCAATAAAGGTATTATCACGTGACGGCTTGAAGCTGACTGTCGAAAAAACGGATATCGAGGAGAAATAGACATGGGTATAGGGATACTGGTGGTAGTCGTTATCGTGGCTGTCCTTCTGTTCAGCGCCATCAAGATAATGAAGGAGTATGAACGCGGGGTCATTTTCACGTTTGGACGTTTCAGCGCGGTCAAGGGTCCCGGGCTCATCATGGTGTGGCCGGTCGTGCAGCAGGTCGTGAAAGTTGACTTGCGTACCGTGGTCATGGATGTGCCGCCACAGGATGTGATCTCACGCGACAACGTCTCCGTAAAGGTCAACGCGGTGATCTATTTCCGGCTGGTCGATCCGGAGAAAGCCATTATCCAGGTCGCCGATGTGTACGAGGCCACCAGCCAGCTCGCCCAGACCACGCTGCGCTCGGTGCTAGGGCAGCACGAGCTGGACGAAATGCTGAGTGAGCGCGAGAAACTCAACAGTGACATCCAGGTGATCCTCGACCAGCACACCGACGCGTGGGGCATCAAGGTCTCCAACGTCGAAATCAAGCAGGTGGACCTCGACGACACCATGGTCCGCGCGATCGCCCGCCAGGCCGAGGCCGAGCGCCAGCGCCGCGCCAAGATCATCAACGCCGAAGGCGAGCTGCAGGCCTCGCAAAAGCTGATGCAGGCCGCACAGACGCTGATGGAACAACCGCAATCGATCCAGTTGCGCTACCTGCAGACGCTGGTCGAGGTGGCGGGCGACAAGACCACCACCATCGTGTTCCCGCTGCCGATGGACCTGCTGGAGCCGTTGGTCGGCAAGCTGCGCAAGGATGCCGCAGACAAGCCGCCGGCTGCGTGACGCGCGGAGCTGCGCCCGATGAAGGCGCTGCCGTGGATCGTCGTCGCGCTGCTGGTCCTCGCGGCGGCCGTGGCGGTCGCCTGGTTTGCGAGTCCGTGGCCGCGGGTTGCGCTGATCCGCTATTTCTTCGACCGTGGTGGGGTCGCGATCGAACACTCGCTCGCGAAGCACGTTCCGCCCGGCGTGGCAGCCATCACAGATCTCGCGTACCGCAGCGGCGATCCTGCCGCGCGGCTGGACGTGTTCTTTCCGGCCGCCATCGAGGGCACGGATCAACGTCTTGCAACGGTGGTGTGGGTGCATGGCGGCGGCTGGGTCGCAGGGCACCGCAGCGACATCGCCAATTACACGAAGATCCTTGCGTCACACGGCTTCACGGCCGTCGCGATCGGTTACGCGCTGCCGCCGCAGGCGCGTTATCCGACGGCGGTGGAGGAGGTGAACGCGGCGCTGGGTTACCTCGCCGCCCACGCGGCGCGCCTGCACGTCGATCCCGACCGTTTCGTGCTGGCCGGAGATTCGGCGGGCGCGCAGATCGCCGCGCAGGTCGCCGACATCGTCACCAATCCCGGGTACGCGAAAGCGATGGGCATCGCGCCGGCGATCCCGCCGTCGCAGCTCGTCGCGACGGTGCTCGCCTGCGGTGTGTATGACCTGCAAAGCGCGGGCGGCGGTGGTCTGTACGCGAAGTTCTTCTCGGCGGCGTTCTGGGCCTACAGTGGGCACCGCGATTTCAAGGAGGATCCGCGCCTGCGTCTGATGTCGGTGGCGCTGCACCTGACGCCGCGCTTTCCCCCGACCTTCGTGACCGCTGGCAACGGCGATCCGCTGATCGGGCAATCCGTTGAACTGGCGCGACGCCTGCGGTCATTGGACGTTCCCGTCGATGCTCTCCTGTACCCGCCCGACCATCGCCCGCACCTGCCGCACGAATACCAGTTCAACCTGGACAGCGCTGCCGGGCAGGAAGCGCTGCGACGGATCGTCGCGTTTTTGAAGCAGCGCACCGCGGCGTACTGACTCCCATGGCATGGGCCGCAGGTCATGCAGACGCGGGGAAGGGAATGGCGCATACTCACCACGTGCAATGGGTGGTGTGGCCGCTGCAGGCGAGGAGGTTGCGATGTTCGAGCTCGGAGTGCTGTTGCTGGTCGCGTTCGGCGCGTTGTGGGTGTTCGGCGCGCTGATCGCCGGTTTGTTCAAGCTCACGTTCGGACTGGTCGCCGCGATTTTCGGCGGCCTGTTCGGTCTGATCACGCTGGGCCTCGCGATGCTGCTGGTGCTGCCGATCGTGTTGTTTGCGCTGCTGCCGCTGTTGTTGCCCGCGTTGTGCATCGTCGCGCTGGTGTGGCTGGCCGTGCACGCGTCGCGACCGCATTCCCGGCCGGTGCGGGCCCGGCATGATTGGTGAGACCCGGCTGCCGCTGCCGTAGGCCGGGTCAAGGAGCGCAGCGCCGGTCCCGGCGAGATATTCCGCGAACACCACAGCGCCGGTCCCGCCCTTTGAACCGGGCCACCCGCTCGCTCAGAGCTCGCCTTGCGGCGACGAATAATCGAGTTCGCCGTCTGCCACGTGCGCCGCCGACGTGTACGGGTGCTCGCGCGGCGAACCCGGCCCCATGATGTGCAGCACCCGCGTGCCGTGCAGCTTGAATACATCCGAGACCAGCCCTCGGTGGCAGCGCCACCACACCGCTTCCGAACACATGATCGCGGTACGTTTCCGGTCCGCCAGCACCTTCAAACGCTCGATGCCGGCGTGGAAGTCATCGGTCTGCATGTAATCCGCGTACCCGCGAAACGCCGGATGCCGCCATGCGGTGTTGGGCGAATCCGGCTGCACCTTGCGGCGGCCGCCGAGCTCGATGAACGGTTCGTAGCCGATGCCGGCATCCAGCATCGACTTGCGCAGCGGTTCGGCATTGAACTGCGGGTATTTCCGCGAGCCGGGATAATGGCGCACATCAGCCAGCACCTCGACGCGGTTTTCCTTCAGAAGTCCGATGAATTCCTCGATGTCGCGGGTCGAATGGCCGATGGTCCAGAGCGTCCCGGGCCACGGGGCATCGGGCGTAGGTTTCGCGGAGGCTGCCATCGGACCAGCATACGCGCCCGGCTGCGCGGCAGGAAAACCAGGCAGCCTACAATGACGGCATGACCCGATACGCCACCGCCAATACCGTCGAAGAATTCCGCGCGCACCTCGAGGACGTGCACG
>JBOIBL010000105.1:0-1983 GCA_050739495.1 Gammaproteobacteria bacterium
AACCGACCAGCAGAAACCCGGGCCAGTAATGGATCTTGTCAGGAGCATGCAATGCCACGAACAACAGTGTAGTGACGACGACCGCGGTAACGGTGTTAAAGCTGCGCACCAGGATGGCAAACATCAAACCGCGGAACAGAAATTCTTCCAGCAGCGGCGCCAGCACCACGGCGATCAGAATAAAGAGGATATGCGGCAAACCATGGGAATGGGCGAGTTCGTCAATCGGACCGCTCAATTGGTTGGGATCGGGAGGTAAAAGGTACTCGACTATGACCACCAAAATGGCCAGTATCAGAGCAAATGCGATGGCCGATCCGTACGCGCGGCGTTTAATTGGCGCGCACCATGCAATACCGTCAGCGCCGGGCTCGCGCAGCCAGGACCTGGCATAGGAACCGGTGAATAGCGCGACCCAGCCGACTGCGAACAGGCCGCCCGTCAGTACCGTCCAGGCCCGCAGCTCATTGCCGTGAATGGCGCCGCCAAACAGGGTTTTGACCAGCAGATTGCCGATCAGCTCGGCGAAGATGAATCCCACCAGCAGCCACAAGGCGTACCAGGATGACAGTTTCGAGGTGGAGACCAAGCTGGTTCCCGGGTTCAACTGGCGGCAGATTCTTTTTTCTTGTTGGTGCCCGGCAACACGCGTTTCCAGGTACCAAGTACTGCAAGTACGACAGACACGACGAAGATGTTCCAGCGACACACCGACAACGCCATCGCGTGATTGCGTGCAAAATCAAACGCTGCGCTCGTTAATGCTTGCGTGTCCACCACATCCACACCTCGAAACATGATCACGCTCGTGATGATGGAAAACGCGATATACAGAACCAGGAAAAACACTACGAACCAGACAATTCCCATAAATATACGCATTCTGATTCCCCCAAATTCGAAATAGAAAACCACGGCACCCTGTCAGGCGTTCAAAAACCCGTCAAACCGGATGGTATCGAGCGGCGGCGCCATGCTGTTGATCATCAGCTGCTCGGCGGCGGCACTACCCGTAACACTTCCTCGATCGTGGTGACACCCTCCGCGACCTTCTGCGCACCGCGCAGGCGCAAGGGTTTCATACCTTCGCGAATCGCGGCCTGACGCAGCGCGTCATCCTCGAAATGATCGGTCAGCAATTGTTTCAGTTTGGGCGAGAGGTTCAGCATCTCGTAGATACCGATGCGTCCCTTGTAACCTGTGTTACGGCATTCGAGACACCCGACCGCCATATAAACATGTGCCGGCTTGCGCGCTTTCCAGGGCGCCACCAGCGCCTGCCATTGTTCATCGGGAAGTTCGGTCTGTTTGCGGCAATGCGGACAAAGTGTCCGCACCAACCGTTGCGCGATCACGCCCAGCAATGAGGAATGGATCAGATAGGGCGGTACATCAAGGTCCATCAGACGGGTAATCGAAGAAGGCGCATCGTTGGTATGCAGTGTGGATAAAACCAGATGACCGGTGAGCGCTGCCTGTACGGCCATGTCGGCGGTCTCGGCGTCACGGATTTCGCCGATCATGATGATATCTGGATCCTGGCGCAGCAGCGTGCGCACGCCGGACGCGAACGTAAGATCGATATTCTGCTGTACCTGCATCTGGTTGAACGCGGGGTCCACCAGTTCGATCGGATCTTCCACCGTACACACATTCACTTCCGGGGTGGCGATCTGTTTGAGCGTGGAATACAACGTGGTGGTCTTGCCGGAACCGGTCGGCCCGGTCACCAGGATGATGCCGTGCGGGTTGTCGATCATCGCCTGCCACTGTTTCTCGTCCGTATCGGTAATGCCGAGTTCGCGAAAATTACGCAGCAGCACCGTCGGATCGAAGATACGCATCACCAGTTTTTCACCGAACGCGGTGGGCATGGTGGAGAGACGCAACTCGACTTCCTGACCCTGCGCGTTGCGGGTCTTGATGCGGCCATCCTGCGGACGCCGGCGCTCCGCGATATCCATGCGTCCCAGGATCTTGATA
>JBOIBL010000106.1:0-16273 GCA_050739495.1 Gammaproteobacteria bacterium
CAGTTAACGTGTTGACGCGACGCATTGGTACCTTGAACCGCCGCGTATCAATAGCCTGCAATCGCAGGCTGATTCCCCCTTTGAAAAAGGGGGATGAAGGGGGATTTAAGAAATGAAAATCCTCCCCCGCCCTCCTTTTTCAAAGGAGGGGGTTGAAAGAGCAAGCCGTAGCACGCTGCGCTACCGATTCCTGTCCATCGTTCAACATTTTTACTGAACGCCTAAGCCATGAGGCCGCCTTCATATTTGTTGGTCAATCGTAAATTTGCATCAAACGGAATCGCGCTGCTTTTCGGGAGCAGCCTCGGAAAACGCGTTGAGTTTGAGGGATTCCGCGTCGATGCGCGTAATGACCGGAAATGGCTTCATATCCACTTCAAAGCGCCGCGCATTGAAAACCTGTGGCACCAGGCACAAGTCCGCAAGCGTTGGTTGATCGCCGTGACAAAACTTGCCGGTGGCGGAGCTGCCCGCCAGCAGCTTTTCCAGCGCCGTAAAACCTTCAATGACCCAGTGCCGATACCATTTCTTGCGGCCGATCTCATCTACACCGAATTCCTTTTCCAGATACTTCAGAATTCGCTGGTTATCCACTGGGTGAATATCGCAGGCGACGATCTGGGCCAGAGCGCGCACACGGGCACGCCCGATCGCATCCTTAGGCAACAACGGTGGATTGGGATGTGTTTCATCGAGGTATTCGATGATGGCAAGGGATTGCGTCAATACATGTCCATCATCCACCAGTGCCGGCACCAAACCCTGCGGATTCATTTTCAGGTATTCAGGTTGGTGGTGTTGCCCACCGTCCTTGACCAGATGCACATAACGGTAGTCGGCCTGCACGCCTTTCAGGTTCAATGCGATGCGCACCCGATAGGCGGCGGAAGAACGGAAATAGGTATAAAGCTCCATCAGGATGCCTCTAAAAATTGATCTTTTGCTTTCTGGCGGTGTTAGAAATGACCTCAAAATCCTCATGTATTGCCATATACACTCCGGTTTCTCGGCCATTTCTGCCTACCCAGAAACCAAAATCTCTAATTTTTAGTGGCATCCATGCATTTGTAGCTTAGGCAAGCAACGTTGGGGTTCGGAGACTCACCCCAACCTACACCTTATATTTTTCCACCGTCTGTTCGATGCTGCCAAAGATGCTCTGCCCTTTGGCATCCAGCATTTCGATTCGTACCTTGTCGCCGAATTTCATGAACGGCGTCGTCGCTTTGCCATCTTTGATGATTTCCAGCACGCGCTTCTCGGCGAGGCACGAAGAACCCTTGGATTCATCCTGATTGGCAATGGTGCCGGAACCGACGATGGTGCCCGCCGACAGCGGCCGGGTCTTCGCGGCATGCGCGATCAGCTGCGGGAAATTAAACTGCATGTCCACGCCCGCATCCGGTTCGCCGAACAGCTTGCCGTTCAGATGGGTGATCAATGGCAGGTGCACTTTGCCATCCTGCCAGGCAGTGCCCAGTTCATCGGGCGTCACGGCAACCGGCGACAGCGCCGAACGCGGCTTGCTCTGCAGGAAACCAAAGCCCTTGCCCAACTCGGCCGGAATCAGGTTGCGCAACGACACGTCGTTAATGAGCAGGATCAGCTTGATGTGTTTGGCTGCCGCTTCCGGTGTCACGCCCATCGGCACATCATCCACCACCACGCCGACTTCCGATTCGAAATCGATGCCATAGTCTTCACTCGCCATCCGGATCGGATCGGTCGGCGACAGGAAGCCGTCGCTGATGGCCTGATACATCAGCGGATCGTCGAGAAAACTCGGCGGCATCTCGGCGCCACGCGCCTTGCGTACCCTTTCGACATGCGCGAGATACGCGCTGCCGTCCACGAACTGCGGTGCGCGCGGCAACACCGCGGCCAGGTCTTTGTGTTCGAGCTTGAACGCACCTTCGGCCTTGCCCGCGTCCAACGCTTCCGAAACGGCACGCAGCTTGATGCCAACCGTCGACCAGCTTTCCAGCGCTTGCTGTAGCGTTGCAGCAATCTCCGGCACCTTCACGGCATGTTCGATTTTTTTATCGACGACGATCAGCGTACCGTCACGGCCGCTCTTCAAGGAAGCAAGTTTCATTCAAAACTCCGGGTATTTAATGACTCGTCAGCGCTTTTTCGGATCAAAGTGTTTCTTGATCCCCTGCCAGCATTCATAGTATTCGGCCTGTAATTCATTCGCGCCCATCGCCTGCCGGGCCGGATGGATCACGGCGCGGGTCTCGAACATGAACGCCATGGTGTCGGTGACGTGCTGCGGCGCTGAGGTGTCAACGGTAACGGCTTTCTCGTAACTGGCAGCATCCGGACCATGGCCGCTCATGCAGTTGTGCAGCGAGGCACCGCCCGGCACGAAACCACCGCTCTTGCCGCCTTCTTTCGCGTCGTACACGCCCTTGATCAGGCCCATGAATTCCGAAGCCACGTTGCGATGAAACCAGGGCGGACGGAAGGTATTCTCCGCCACCAGCCAGCGCGGCGGGAAGATCACGAAATCCATGTTGGCAGTACCCGGCGTGTCGCTCTGCGACGTCAGCACCGTGAAGATGGACGGATCGGGATGATCGAAGCTGATCGAACCGATGGTGTTGAAGCGGGTGAGATCATATTTGTACGGCGCGTAGTTGCCGTGCCAGCCCACCACGTCCAGCGGCGAATGATCCATTTCCGCGGACCACAAGCGCCCCTGGAACTTCGCCATCAATTCGAACTTGCCTTCGATATCTTCATAGGCCGCATGCGGATAGAGGAAATCGCGGGCATTGGCCAGGGAATTCGAACCGATGGGCCCGAGTTCCGGCAGACGCAGCAGCGCACCGAAATTCTCTGCCACGTAACCACGCGCGCTATCGTCGAGCAGTTCGACCCGGAAGCGGACGCCACGCGGGATCACCGCGATCTCCAGCGGACTCACTTGCAACACACCGAGTTCCGTAGCGATGCGCAAGCGGCCCTGCTGCGGCACGATCAGCAGTTCGCCGTCTGCGTCATAGAAAAACCGGTTATGCATGGATCGGTTGGCGGCATACAGGTGAATGCCGATGCCATTCTGCGTCGCTGCACTACCGTTCCCGGCCATGGTCATGAGACCGTTGATGAAATCGGTCGGTTGCGCCGGGATCGCGAACGGCCCCCAACGCAGCTGGTTGGGTGTCGCCGGCACTTCGTCGAAACGATTATGGAAATGACCTTCCGGTAAGGCTTTGAAAGGTTTGTGCACCGCTGCGGGCCGGATGCGGTACAGCCAGCTGCGGCGGTTGCTGTGACGCGGCGCGGTGAACGCGGCGCCGGACAGCTGCTCGGCGTACAAGCCGTACGGGACTTTCTGCGGCGAGTTCTGGCCGGCCGGCAACGTACCCGGCAGCGCTTCAGTCGCAAACTCATTGCCGAAACCGGATTGATATTGATTGGTATCAGCTGGCACGGTTGCCGCCTTGGGTTCAATGGCGCTTGGTTTTTGGGTCATGTTTAACGCCTCTGAAAATCTTCGCTTAACTCTTATTAATCCCCTCTCCCTCCGGGAGAGGGAGATAAATCCATTAGTTCGATACCATCACAGCACCCCGCGCTTCATCTGATCCCGCTCGATGGACTCAAACAGTGCCTGGAAATTGCCTTCGCCGAAGCCCTGATTGCCCTTGCGCTGGATGATTTCGAAGAACACCGGACCGATGCAGTTCTGCGTAAAGATTTGCAATAACAGCTGCTTCTTGGTCTCGCGATCGGCGTCGATCAGGATCTTGTTCTTCGCCAGCCGTGGTACGTCTTCGCCGTGGTTCGGGATGCGCTCATCGACCATCTCGAAATAGGCATCCGGCGTATCGAGGAACTCGACGTGCTTGCCGCGCATGGCTTCCACGGTTGTGTAGATGTCGTCGGTGAACAGCGCGATGTGCTGGATACCTTCGCCTTTGTACTCGTCCAGATACTCGTTGATCTGGCTCTTGGGATCGTTGGATTCGTTGAGCGGGATGCGCACCATGCCATCGGGCGCGGTCATGGCTTTGGAGATCAGGCCGGTCTTGGCGCCCTTGATGTCGAAGTAGCGTATCTCGCGGAAGTTGAACAGGTCTTCATAGAATTTGGCGAACTTTTCCATGTTGCCGAAGTAGAGATTATGGGTCAGGTGATCGACGAACGTCAGACCGAAACCCTTGGGATGCTTGTCCGCGCCCGGCAGGTACTCGAATTCAGCATCGTAGACTGAACCCTTGGCGCCATAGTGATCGATCAGATACAGCATGCTGCCGCCGATACCCTTGATCACCGGCGCATTGACCGCCTTGGTGGATTCGAGCGCGTCGATCGCCTCGCCGCCCTTGGCCAATGCCTGCTTCCGCACTTCGGCGGCGGGCTTGCTGAACCGGATGGCAAAGCCGCAGGCACACGGACCATGTTTGGCGGCAAAATCAGCCGCGAAGGAATTCGGTTCCTCGTTGACCAGGAAATTACATTCGCCCTGGCGATACAGCATGATCTTGCGATTTTTGTGCTTCGCCACTGGCGTGAAGCCGAGGCGCGGGAACAGGTCGTGCAACAGCCTGGCATCCGGGGCCGCGAATTCCACGAATTCGAATCCATCCACCCCCATCGGGTTGTCGAACTGCACCGGTTTCATGCCGATATTGGGCTGCGCATTCATGACTTCTCCTCCTGCTGCATCGCGTTGATTCTCAAACATCCATTATACCGCCCTGCTGCGGGCGGGCCCAAAGGCGCAGGGCCCGCCGTTACCTGGCCATACCGATCTCGGTCCGCACATCGATCAGTTCCGGAAAGAACGTCAGATCCATCGCCTTGCGCAAAAACCCGACTCCCGAAGAACCGCCGGTGCCTTTCTTGTGGCCGATGATACGTTCCACCGTTTTCATATGCCGGAATCGCCAGAGCTGGAAGTATTCCTCGACGTCGACCAGTTTCTCGCACATCTCGTAGGCGTCCCACCATTCGCGGGTGCCCTCGTAAATCGTTTTGAATACGGCAGTCACACCCGGGTTGCGTTCATAGGGTTCTGACCAGTCACGTTCCACGCATTCTGCCGGCACCGGCAGACCGCGGCGCGCGAGGTAACGCAGGAATTCGTCGTACAGGCTCGGTTTGTTCAGCAACTCGCTGAGTGCGGTATGTGCCGGCGGGTCGTGCCGAAACACATCGATCAGTTCCGGGGCCTTGTTGCCGAGCATGAATTCCAGGGCCCGGTATTGCGGCGACTGAAACCCCGATGCTGTGCCCAGGATCCCGCGGAATTCCGCGTATTCGGTCGGCGTCAGGGTTTCGAGCACCGCCCACTGGTTGAACAGCTGCATCTGGATCTGCTTCACGCGCGACAGTATCTTGAAGCACGGTTCCAGCTGATCGCGCTGGATATGGCCGATGGCTGCAGCCAGCTCGTGCAACTCCAGTTTCATCCACAGCTCCGAGGTTTGGTGCTGGATGATGAACAGCATCTCGTCGTGGTGCGGCGGTTTGCTGAGCGGATGCTGGGCGGCGAGCAGTTGGTCCAAGCCGAGGTAACCGGCGTAGGTCAGCCGGTCCTTGAGATCGGTATGGATGCCCTGCTCCAGATCACGCTTGTTCGCTGTCATGTACGGTCCCGGGTTCAATATGGGTGACGGGCCATTGTAGCCGAGGGGGCACTGGCTGCCGGAGCTGACCCAACGTGTGGGCTGTCCACATGAGGGCCTCATGTATAATGGCGGGCCCGCCCCTGGCGGCCATTTCCAGCAGTTACGACCCAGATTGAGGCCGCCCTGCCGCACCGGCCCTGCCCGTGCCCGTGGAAGCCGAACGCGAGGAGGACGCATTTTGAAGACTGCCGCCACGTTCGAGATCAAGTACCAGCAATTCCTTGATCCCGAAGCCAAGCTGACCCAGAAGAAACTGCCCAAGTTCGCCGAGGATACCGACGAACTCCTGAAGATGTACCGCATGATGTCGTTCGTGCGGGTCTTCGATACCAAGGCCATCGCCCTGCAACGTACCGGCCAGCTCGGGACGTATGCTTCGTGCCTCGGTCACGAAGCCACCCATGTCGGGATCGGCGCCGCGATGCAGGAAGGCGACGCTTTCTTCCCGATGTACCGCGAATACGGCACCCAGTTCTGGCGCGGCGTGCAACCGCATGAAGTGCTGCTGTTCTGGGGCGGCGACGAGCGCGGTAACAAGTTCTCCGGCCCACAGCACGATTTCGCCTGGTGTGTACCGATTGCGACCCAGTATCACCACGCCACTGGCGCGGCCACGGCGTTCAAGCTGCGTGGCGAAAAACGCGCGGCCGTGACCGTGATCGGCGACGGCGGCACTTCGCAGGGCGATTTCTATGAATCCCTGAACTGCGCGGGCGCCTGGCAATTGCCGGCCGTCTATGTGGTCTCCAACAACAAGTGGGCAATCTCGGTGCCGCTCTCGGCGCAGACCGCTTGCGAAACGCTGGCACAAAAAGCCGTTGCCGGCGGCATGGAAGGCATCCAGGTGGATGGCAATGACATCATCGCCGTGCGTGAAGTGATGGATTATGCGTTGAAGAAAGCACGCGGCGGCAAGGGCCCGACCCTGGTCGAAGCGATGACGTATCGCATCAGCGACCACACCACCGCTGACGATGCGACGCGCTACCGTCCGAAAGAGGAAGTGGAAGACGCGAAGAAGAAAGAACCGCTGATCCGCATCCGCAAATATCTTATGGACATCGGCGCCTGGGATCAGAAGAAAGAAGAAAAGATGCTCGCCGAATGCGCCGAGCGCATGGAGGCCGAGATCAAGCTCTATAAAGAGGCCGGCAAGCCGCCAATCGAATCCATGTTCAACGACATGTTCGCCAATCTCCCGGAGGGTCTCATCGCCCAGCGCGATGCCGCCGTCGAGGAGGGCCAGCACCATGGCTAAGGTCACGATGGTCGAAGCCATCACCATGGCGATGGCGCACGAACTGGAAAACGATCCGTCCGTGGTGGTGTTGGGCGAAGACGTCGGCATCAACGGCGGCGTGTTCCGCGCCACAGCTGGCCTGCAGCAGCGCTTCGGTAAGGACCGGGTGATGGATACACCGCTTGCGGAAGCGCTGATCGCCGGTATTTCCATCGGCATGGCCGCACAGGGCATGAAGCCGGTGGCAGAAATCCAGTTCTCGGGCTTCATCTATCCAACCGTGGATCAGATGATCAATCATGCGGGACGTCTGCGCACCCGCACCCGCGGTCGTCTGCATGTGCCGATGGTGTTGCGTGCACCTTCCGGCGGCGGCATCCACGCACCCGAGCATCATTCCGAATCCAACGAAGCGATGTTCGCGCACATGCCCGGCATCCGCACCGTAATGCCGTCGTCGCCGACCCGCGCGTATGGCTTGCTGCTCGCCGCGATCCGCGAACCGGATCCGGTGGTATTCCTCGAACCAACGCGCCTGTATCGTCTCAACAAACAGGAAGTGGAAGACAACGGCGAAGCCTTGCCGCTCGATACCTGTTTCGTGCTGCGTGAAGGCGACGACGTGACGCTGGTCTCATGGGGCGCAATGGTTCATGAAACTCTGCAGGCAGCGGCCAAGCTCGCCGAGGAAGGCATCGGTTGCGAAGTCATCGATCTCGCGACCGTGAGTCCGATCGATTTCGAAACTATTCTGGAATCAGTGGAAAAGACCGGACGTCTGGTCATCATCCACGAAGCACCGAAAAACTGCGGCGTCGGCGCTGAAGTCGCAGCTACCGTCGCCGAACGCGGCATCTATTCCCTGAAAGCACCGATCGAACGTGTCACCGGTTACGATATCCCGATGCCGCTGTTCAAACTGGAACACGATTACATGCCGAGTGTGGATCGTGTGATCAAGGGCATCCGCAAGGTTCTGGAGGACTGACCCATGCGTACATTCAATCTTCCAGATCTGGGTGAAGGTCTGCCGGAAGCGGAAATCGTCACCTGGCACGTGAAAGAAGGTGACACCGTCAAAGTGGACCAGGCACTGGTCTCGGTCGAGACTGCCAAGGCGGTGGTCGATGTGCCTTCGCCCTGGGCCGGCAAGATTGCCAAGCTGCATGGCAAGGAAGGCGACATCATCCCGACACACTCTGCACTGGTGGACTTCGATATCGAGGGCAGTGGCAGCGCGACGGCTGCCAAATCCGGGGCCTCCGGCAAAGCGGCTTCGGTAAAACATGAACCGATTGCCGAAGACAGCGGCACCGTGGTCGGCAACATGCCGACCAGCAACGACGAGGTGCAGGAAACCGCCATCATCCGCAAGAAACAGAAACAGGGTCCGGTACGGATCAAGGCCCTGCCGTCGGTCCGCATGCTGGCCAGGCAGCTGGGTGTGGATCTCGCGGGCTGTGACGCCAGCGGCAAGAACGGCACGGTCAGTGCCGAGGATGTGCGACGTGCTGCCGAAGGCGGTGTGGCTCCGGCTGCCTACGCGCCCTCCACACCGGCACCGAAATGGGATCTGCCCAAGGCACGCACAGATGTGAAATTCGGGGTGGCCGAGCCCTTGCGCGGCCCACGCCGCGCCATGCATCAGAGCATGTCGCAGTCACGTTCACAGGTCGCCGCCTGCACCCTGTTCGACGATGCTGACATCCATGGCTGGATGCCGGGACAGGACATCACTGTCCGTATCATCCGCGCGATCGTCGCCGGCTGTCGGGCCGAGCCGGAGCTCAATGCCTGGTACGACGGCGAGAAACTGGAGCGTACCCTGCACCGGCATGTGGATCTGGCCATGGCAGTGGACACGCCCGATGGGCTGATCGTGCCGATCCTGCGTGACGTCGGCAACAAGGATGCCCACCAGCTGCGCGGGGAACTGAATCGCATCAAGGAGGCTACCCGCGCTCGTAGCGTGTCGCCGGCCGACATGAAAAACCCGACCATCACCCTGTCCAATTTCGGCATGATGGCCGGCCGCTATGCAACCCCGGTAGTGGTTCCGCCGCAGGTGGCAATCCTGGGCACCGGTGGCCTGCGCCACGACGTGGTCCCGGTCATGGGCGGCATCGAAGTGCACAAGCGGATCCCGCTCTCGATCACTTTTGACCACCGCTGCATTACCGGTGGCACTGCCTGCCGATGGCTGGCGACCGTCATCAAGGACCTGGAAAAGGCACATTAAGGGTTGTTAATCCGGTCGGACATGAAAATGGCGCTCCCCCCGAGCGCCATTTTCGTTTCCGGGTCCAACTATTCCGACAGCATCAGAATTGCGCAGGCGATCACGCTTCAATGCAGCAGAACTGCGGCAAATAGCGTTAAAATACGCAGATCACCCCTACATTTCCCGCAAGGCCAACGCCGCCATGCCGCAACGCAAGTCTGACCCGAAGAACAAACAACTCGACTCCGTCATCGCCCTCGCCAAAAAGCATTCCCAGGATCCCGCCCTCGCGGCATTCATCCGCCAGTATTACGACGCCATCGCTGAAGAAGACCTGTTGCAGCACAGTGTCGAAGATCTGTGCGGTGCAGCGCTCGGACACTGGGTCTTCGGCGCCAAACGCGTCGCACATGAAAGTCGCGTGCGGGTATTCAACCCCGATTCCCGCAAACATGGCTGGAAGAGCCAGCACACCATCATCGAGATGGTCAACGATGACATGCCGTTCCTGGTTGATTCCACCATCATGGCGTTGACCCGCAATGGTATCGGCGTACACCTCACTATCCATCCGATCCTGCGGCTGCAGCGCGATACTCGCGGCGCGGTCACGAAACTTGATGAAGCGGATGATGCGCTCGCCGAATCATGGATCCACATCGAGGTCGATCACCAGAGCGATCCGGACAAACTCAAGAATCTCGAAGCGGAATTGCAATCCGCAATGCGCGACGTAAGTGCAACCGTTTCGGACTGGCAGGTGATGCGCGACAAGGTGAGCGATGTCTGCAAGTCAGTGGACGCTTATCGCGGTGTGTTAGGTGATGAGGAAGTGGACGAAGGCCAGCTGTTCCTGAAATGGATGCTGGAAAACCATTTCACTTTTCTGGGGTTCCGTGAATATCGGCTCGCGGAAGAGAATGGCGAGGATGTTCTGAAGGTGGTACCGAAATCCGGTATCGGTATCCTGCGTAATGCCAAGGAAGATGCGGTCTCCAGTCATCTGGTATTACCCAAGGACGTGCGCAAACGTGCGCATGTCCGCGAGTTCATGATCATTACCAAGGCCAATTCCATGGCTACGGTACATCGCCCCGGCTATCTGGATTACGTTGGCGTCAAACGCTTCGATGACCAGGGCAACGTCAACGGCGAATGGCGTTTCCTGGGGCTGTTCACCTCCACTGCATACAGCCGCAGTCCGCGCGATATTCCGGTGCTGCGCAAGAAAGTTGCCGAAGTGCTGCGCCGCTCCGAGCTGCCTTCGAAAAGCCACGATCTGAAGGCCTTGCTGCATATCCTCGAAACTTTCCCACGCGACGAGCTGATGCAGAGCACCACCGACGAACTGTTCGATACCGCTATGGATGTGGTGCATCTGCAGGAACGTCAGCGCGTCAAATTGTTCATACGCCGTGATGGCTTCGGCCGCTTCTTCTCGTGTCTGGTGTACCTGCCCCGTGACCGCTACAACAGTCAGGTGCGCAACCGCATCGAAAATCTGCTGTTTCGCGCCCTCAATGGCAAAAGCGTCGAGCACAACGTCACCTTGTCCGAATCGGCGCTGGCGCGCCTGCACATAATCGTGCGCACCGCACCCTGGAAATTGCCGAAATATGACCGTATGAGTCTGGAGCAGGAGATCGCCCTGGCAGTGCGTTCCTGGCTGGATGAATTGCGTGAAGCGCTGGTCGAACATTGCGGCGAAGAGCGTGGTCTCAAGCTGTTCGGTCGCTACGGCAGCCATTTCCCGGCCGCCTACCAGGAAGACATCCAGGCCAAGGCAGCGGCCTTCGATATCGAGCAGATCGATACCCTGACCGGCGAAACCAGTCTGCGCATGAGCTTGTACCGGCCGACCAGCGCCCCATCCGGCTATCTGCGCTTCAAGACCTTTCACCGGGAACAACCGATCCCGATCTCCGATGCGCTGCCGATGCTGGAGAACATGGGTGTACGCGTCATCAGTGAGCGCCCCTATGAACTGGAACTGCGCGACGAGACCATCATCTGGATCCAGGACTTCGAGCTGGTGCACCAGGGCGAGCTGGATGTGGAAGCACTAAAGGATCTGTTCCAGGAACAATTCGTCCGGGTCTGGCGCGGTGAAGCCGAGAATGACGGTTTCAACCGGCTGGTGCTGTCGGCCGGGCTCAACTGGCGTCAGGCCACACTGTTACGCGCCTATTGCAAATACCTGCTGCAGACCAGCCTGAGTTTCAGCCAGGCTTACATGGAACGTGCCATCTATACCAATCCGCAGATTGCGGGATTGGTCGTCAAATTGTTCGAAGCTCGGCTCGATCCCGCTGCCGCGCGTGACCGCGATGTGCTCACGCAACGCTACGTCACCGAGATCGACAGGGCACTCGAATCGGTCTCGAGCCTGGATGAGGACCGCATCCTGCGCGGTTTCATCAATGCGGTGCGCGCTACCCTGCGTACCAACTATTTCCAGACCGATGCGCAGCACGACCCCAAATCATATCTGTCGTTCAAATTCGATCCGTCGCAATTACCGGACTTGCCGTTACCCAAACCCATGTATGAGATCTGGGTCTATTCGCCGCGGGTCGAGGGTGTGCATTTGCGCGGCGGAAAGGTGGCACGTGGTGGTATCCGTTGGTCGGACCGGCGCGAGGATTTCCGTACCGAAGTGCTGGGCCTGATGAAAGCCCAGCAGGTCAAGAACACCGTGATCGTGCCGGTCGGATCCAAGGGCGGCTTCTATGTAAAGCAACCGCCCCGCAGCGGCAACCGCGAGGATCTGCTCAAGGAAGGTATCGCCTGTTACCAGACCTTCATGCGCGGCCTGCTCGATATCACGGACAACATCGTGGATGGCAGGATCGCACCGCCCCCCAAGGTGGTACGCCATGACGACGATGACCCTTATCTGGTGGTCGCTGCCGACAAAGGCACCGCCACATTCTCCGACATCGCGAACGGCGTTTCCCGCGAATACAGCTTCTGGCTTGACGACGCCTTCGCTTCCGGTGGTTCCGCCGGTTACGACCACAAGAAGATGGGGATCACCGCCAAGGGCGGTTGGGAATCCGTCAAACGTCATTTCCGCGAGATGGGCATCAATACCCAGACGACCGACTTCACCGTGGTCGGGGTCGGCGACATGTCGGGCGACGTGTTTGGTAACGGCATGCTGCTGTCACGGCATATAAGGCTGATCGCGGCTTTCGATCATCGGCACATCTTCCTGGACCCCAACCCGGATTCTGAAATGAGCTTTCAGGAACGCGAACGTCTGTTCAATCTGCCGCGTTCCAGTTGGGCCGATTACAACCCGGATCTCGTTTCCGCAGGTGGCGGCATATTTCCGCGTTCCGCAAAACTCATCAAGCTCTCGCCGGAGATCCGTACTGCACTCGGTATCGAAGCCCATCAGCTCACGCCGAACGATCTGATGCGTGCGATCCTCAAGGCGCCGGTTGACCTGCTGTGGAATGGTGGCATCGGTACCTATGTGAAATCCAGTCAGGAAAGCAACAACGAGGTTGGTGACCGCAACAACGATGCAATCCGCGTCAATGGCCGTGACTTGCACTGCAAAGTAGTGGGCGAAGGCGGCAACCTCGGCTGCACGCAATTAGGTCGCGTCGAATACGCGCTCAATGGCGGTCGCCTGAATACCGATTTCATCGACAATTCCGCCGGCGTGGATTGCTCGGATCACGAGGTCAACATCAAGATCCTGCTTAACATGGTTGCTGCGGAAAAGCGCTTCACTGAAACCCAGCGCAACAAACTTCTGGCCGAGATGACAGATGAAGTCGGTGTCCTGGTGCTGCGTGATAACTACATGCAGGCTCAGGCATTGTCGATCGCCGAATCACAGGCCGCCACCCGTATCAATGAACACGCTTATCTGATGCGCGGGCTGGAACGCACCGGTCTGCTCAATCGCAGTATCGAGTTTCTGCCGAGCAACGAGGAACTCAAGGACCGGCATGCTGCAGGGCGCGGACTCACACGCCCGGAGTTGGCTGTATTGCTCGCATACAGCAAGATTTCCATCTATAACGCCCTGCTGGCCGGAGATGTGGCTGAAGATCCCTATCTCGCCAACGAATTGGAAAGTTATTTTCCGACCGCGCTGCGTAAGCGTTACCGGGAACTCATGCCCAAGCACCGCTTGCGGCGCGAGATCATCTGTACCGCGATCACCAACAGCGTTGTAAACCGCATGGGTTCCACCTTTACGCAGCGGATGCAGGAAGAAGCCGGCGTCGGTGTGTCTTCGGTAGCGCGTGCTTACACCATCGCGCGCGAAAGCCATGACACCATCAATACCTGGGCGGCGATCGAGGCCCTGGACAACAAAGTGCCGGCCAATGTGCAGTTGTCCATGGCTACGCAGACCTCCGGCTTGCTGAAACACGCTACCCGCTGGTTGCTGGATCATATGCATGGCCGGCTGGATATCGCCGCTACAGTTCCGGTGTACCGTCCCGGTGTCGAGACCTTGCGTGAACATGTGGAAGGCATCCTGAGCGACCCCCAGGTCGAGACCTATCACCGCACCGTCGAGCAGTATATAGACGTCGGCGTTCCGGAATCGCTCGCGCGCCGTATCGCCTGTCAACCGTTACTCTATACAGCCTTCGATATGGTCGACGTAGCCGCCGAACGGAAACTGCCCATCGAGGTCGTGGGACGCGTGTATTTCCATATCGGCCGGGAACTCGAGCTCGAGTGGTTACGCAACCAGATCGAAGGATTGAGTGTGGAAGGCCATTGGCAAGCGGTCGCCCGCGGCACCCTGCGCGATGACCTCTACAGCCAGCAGCGGGCACTCACTTCCCAGGCCCTCGCCAAGGCCAAGGACGCACGTTCCGCCATGGACCAGCTTGATAACTGGTTCAGCGAACGCAGTTCTCGAATCCAACACGCACAACGGGTCCTCAACGACATGAAGAACGCCGGCATCTCGGATTTTCCGAGCTTGTCGGTGGCGATGCAGGAGATCCGCAAGCTGGCACGTACCGGAAGCTGAAACCGCAGCGCTTCAATCGTTCCTCATCTGATTCTGGACGCAAGGCCGTTTGCCTGTTAAAGGTGAACGGCCTTGTGCACTTCTGGCAGCTGGCGGAGTGCGACGTGCGCGAGTACGCTAGGGCCACTGTTTCCGGAGATAACAACCCCATGGGCAGCGCCGAAAACAACGAGAATTACAAACAAACCCTGCGCGAACTTTCGGACCGAATCGTCGTCGCCCAGAAACCTATCCGCATCCTGGATCAGATCAAGTGGGATATTGCCATCCAGGAAGAGTTCCTCCGGCGCGGCGGCAAGGAGTTGCCCAAGGTTGGCCGCGATTATTACGACACAATCCCACTTGGTTTTGACGCAGAGAGCAAGCGTCAGGAATTCCACGACATAAGGCGTGATGTCACGCGCTTGTTGGGTCAGTTCAATCCGCTCGGCTTGATCATGCGACGCATGTGCCGCGAATACGTGCAGGTAGTCCGCATGCTGGAGGCGCGCGGCACACCGGAGTTTTCCGCCCTCTCCCAGGAACTGTATGGCTCTGCCAGCGACGCCTTTCATGAAGGCGGACCGACACTGGCCGATCTCGGCAAACTGTTGAGTGACGCGATCTCCAATATCGACCAGAGTGAACTACTCAAACCGCAGCCCAAGGATATCGACGCCGAACAGGCAGTGCAGATACTGCAGAAGCGCCTCAATCACACATTCCGTGATTCCGAAGGCACCGTACGGGTGTTGTTGTCGGACGGCATCCTCGCCGATGCCGCGGCGGGTGCCGATTACATCAAGCTGCGCTCCGATGCCAAATTCAACGAGCGCGATCTGCAGGTACTCGAAGTGCATGAAGGCTGGGTGCATCTGGGCACCACGCTCAACGGCAGTAGCCAACCCGTATGCACGTTCCTGTCCAAGGGACCGCCCTCTTCCACCATCACGCAGGAGGGATTGGCGATCCTGATGGAGATCATCACCTTCGCGTCCTATCCGAGCCGTCTGCGGCGGCTCGCAAATCGCATAAGTGCGGTGCATATCGCCGAGCAAGGCGGTGATTTTCTCGACGTGTACCGGTTCTACCTGGAGCAGGGTCTCACTGAACTGGAAAGCTTCGTCAATGCGTCGCGGATCTTCCGCGGCAGCACGCCGGACGGCCAGCCCTTCACCAAGGATCTGTCCTACAACAAGGGCTTCATCATGATCTACAACTACATCCGGCTGGCGGTGAAGAAAGGCATGCTGGATCGCATCCCGATGCTGTTCTGCGGCAAGACCACCCTCGAAGACGTGCGGACCCTGTTGCAATTTGTACAGGAAGGAATCATCACACCGCCGAAATTCCTGCCTCCACAGATCGCAGACCTGAACGGCATCACGGCGTGGATGTGTTATTCCAATTTCCTCAACCGGCTGGATCTGGCACGCGTCCAGGATGACTACGCCGCGATTCTCTGATTCCCGGCATCAGCATGCTTTTATCCTCTGCGCCCCCGGCGGGCGACCATGGTTACCGTGGCCGCCAGTCCCAGGGGGCTCTGCCCGTGCCCCTGATCCGAACCGGGGCGGCCTCAACTGGGGCTGTAAAACGAGGGGTAGCCCGGACAACCGGAGCCACTCCTGAGGCGTTATCTAAGCTTTGAGTTCCGGGCCGATGCCGCCATGCTCCGGTGGCGGTGGCCGGGATGCTCAAAAACCAGCGAATCGTCTGGCAGGAAGCTTGGACGCAGGCGCCAGACACTCTAAAATAGCAGTTCAGGTCATCCATATGAGGTTCTTCATGAACAGCAAATTCCGTATCGCCTCGCTCGCCCTGGGCCTTGGCCTCGCCGGCATCGTCACAGTCGCCTGGGGCGCCGAGTCCGTCATCAACCTCATCAGCGAAGGTGAGTCAGTGGTAGCCAATGTCCGGACCACCAAAAACGCGCAGGAAAACGCAACACACACGAACAAAGAGCTCGCCGCCCAAGGTCCGCAACTGGTTGCCGACCAGAAAAAACTGCAGGACGATATCGCCGCCTATCAGAAGCAGGTGGACGCCGTGAATGCACAAAAGGCCGATTACACGGCCAAGTGCCAGAACAAGGACAAGAATCTGAAACCCGACGAATTCAAGGCGTGTAATGCACAACGTGAGAAGATCACTGCACTGATAAGCCAGGTTAATCAGGA
>JBOIBL010000107.1:0-4003 GCA_050739495.1 Gammaproteobacteria bacterium
TTCCGCCATCCTTGGCGGTCGCGCTCAGAGCCCGCCTCGGACTTGATCCGCGGGTGAACGGTATTTGAGATAGGTTCGTATTTCTCCGACCCCACCTTCGCTTCAACTCACGCCAAGTTCGGCGCAAACTGATTGTCTGGTCGGAGAATCGATAAGCTTATCGCATCGGAGGAAGTGCGCCATGTTGAGAAAAATCCCGTATTCGCTAGTAGTGGTGACGCTGCTGGGTTACAGCGTGATGCCAGGCCGGTTTGACCGGCAGGCAAATGCAGCATCTGCCCCGGTGAACACCGGAACCGGTGTGCATATCAGTTTCGTGGATGAGCAGGGCAACCCGGCCTCGCAGCTGTATGTGCTGGGGAACAAGGTGCGGGTGGAATCCAGCGCCATGCGTGGCGGTGGCGCCATCTATGATGCTCACAGCCACAGCATGACGATCCTGATACCGGAAAGACATGCCTACATGGTGCTCGACCAGAAAAGTGCTGCGGCGATGGGCGCCCAGCTTCAGGATGCACAAAAACAACTGCAATCCCGGCTATCCAGTCTGCCGCCGGATCAGCGCGCCATGGTTGAAAAGATGCTGACGCAGCACGGCAACACGGATGGCAAAACACAAACCACGGTCAAGCAACTGGGGAGCAGCGAAACTATCGCCGGCCATCGTTGCCAGGACATGCAGTTGATTAGCAATGGCAAACCCGGACCGACCATGTGCGTCGCGCCGCTGGCTTCGCTTGGCATCCCTGCCGGAGATATCGACACACTGGACGCAATGCGTGTCGATATGATGCATATGATGTCCCACATGGGTCCGATGACACAGGCCTATTCGACGATGCAAAACGTCGACGGATTTGCCATCAAACGTGAAGTGCCGCATCGCGAAGGTTTCAAGCTGGTACTCGGTACAGAAACACTCAAATCGATCAGCACTGGCAATCCTGCAGCCAGCCTGTTCGAGATTCCAGCGGATTACAAAGAGACCAGCATGCAGCAGATGATGCAGGGCAAAGGTTGAATCGAGCAGAACGGCAAAGTCAAAGCTGTTAACCCTTCGGCAACCTTCCGATAATGAACAAGCCCCGCACGAGCGGGGCTTGTTCATTATCGGACCTGGCCCGTATCAGGCCAGCATCTGCTGAATACGCTGATGCAACGGACTGCTGCGAGGGAAATGCGCAAGCAGGAATTCCATCTGGTCCGCGAGGATACGGCGGCCTTTCAGGAAAATATACTCGGCATGATTGGGGGTGAACGGAACTGCCAGCAATTGCATACCGGCACCTTCCGGAGTCCGCCCTGCCTTGTGGTTGTTGCAGCGCTTGCAGGCTGCGACGACGTTCATCCAGGTATCGACGCCGCCGTGACTCAGCGGCGTGATGTGATCGCGCGACAGATCCACGCTGGAAAAGCGCTGCCCGCAATACATGCACAAATGTCCATCGCGCTTGAACAATGTGTGATTGTTGAGTGGCGGGACATAATGGCTGCGCGCCTTCGCCAGCGCGTGATTGTTGCCATACGTGGCGATGATGGAATTGACTTCGATGGTGCTTTGTTGACCGGTCTTGGCACAGATGCCGCCATGCAGACAATAAAGCAGCGTACCGCAGCCGTATGCCACCTGCTTCAGGTGGTAGAGCCGTACTGCATCCTGATAGTCGATCCACTCCAGCGGCATACCGGCCGCATCGGTGCGGAGGACTTCCTGTGACAGGTCGTACACCGGGTACTCCAAGCGCGGTAAAACTGGCATAGTTATTGCAGATATTCCCTTAAAATGCAATGTCAAGCCAATCCGGATGCGCCTCGACGCGCGCCTCTCGGTGGCAAAAAACCACGCTGGCGCCTACACTGCTGGCGGTCGAATTTTGGTCTTTCGTCGTATCGAAACCGGGGATCACATGACCATTAAACTCTTCGTACCCAGGGAACAGGCCGTCGGCGAACGTCGCGTCGCCCTGTGCCCGCCGGTGGCCGCCAAACTTCAGGCCCTGGGTGTCGAAGTATGGCTGGAAAGCGGTGCAGGTCTGCAGGCCGGATTCCCGGATAACGCGTTCGCCAACGTGCGCCTGGTCTCTGCGGCAGAAGGCTCCGCTAGTGCCGACGTAGTCTTCAAAGTTCAGGCACCGTTATCCGCAAACGTCGCACACATGAAAGCCGGTTCGATACTGATCGGCTTGCTTAACCCGCACCGTAACGCCGATGTTGTACAGGCATTGCGTGACCGTCATGTGACAAGCTTCGCCATGGAACTGGTGCCGCGCATCTCCCGTGCTCAAGCCATGGATGCGCTCTCTTCACAAGCCGCCGCCGCTGGTTACAAGGCGGCACTGATCGCGGCGGAAAAGCTCGCACGTTTCTTCCCCATGCTCACCACTGCAGCCGGCACTATCCGGCCAGCCAAAGTGCTGGTGATCGGTGCGGGTGTCGCCGGTCTCCAGGCTATCGCGACAGCACGTCGGCTCGGCGCGATGGTCGAAGGCTACGACGTGCGCGCGGCGGCACGCGAGCAGGTGGAATCCCTGGGGGCGAAATTCGTCGATACCGGTGTGTCCGCTGAAGGCAGCGGCGGTTATGCACGCGAACTCACCGCTGCAGAGAAGCAGCAACAACAGGATGTGCTGGCGAAACATGTGGCGCAGGCCGACGCGGTGATCACGACCGCTGCGATTCCCGGGCGCGCGGCACCGCGCATCATCAGCAAAGCCATGGTGGAAGCGATGAAGCCCGGTTCGCTGATTGTGGATCTGGCCGCCGAATCCGGTGGCAACTGTGAGGTCACGAAACCGGGCGAAGATGTGTCGCTGGGCATGGTGCTGGTCTCAGGACCACTTAATCTTCCCAGCATGCTGGCCGAGCATGCCAGCGACATGTATGCGCGCAACCTGCTGAACTTCTTCACCCCATTGGTGAAAGACGGCGCCATCAGCATCGACTGGAATGATGAGGTCTATGCCAAGAGCGTGCTGACCCACGATGGCGAGATCAAACATGAGCCGACCAGAAAACTCATCGCTGGAACTTGAAAGTGTTTTTGATTACACGGGCTAGAGTCAGCTGATTGATAACCAAGCTTGAGGGTTTTTCATTCTCAAGCGCCGTGGATTTTGTTCGCTGGCAAGGCGGGAAGTTATTTTTATGAGGAGTGTACAAATCAGTACATGACGAATGAAAATCGCTTTCCAACGCCGCCAGCGGACAAAAGACCAAGCTTGAGGATGAAAAAATGATTACTGGTTTTATCGCGTTATATATCTTCATGCTCGCCGCCTTCACCGGCTACGAAGTAATCTCGCGCGTACCGGTGATCCTGCATACGCCACTCATGTCCGGCTCCAATTTCGTGCACGGCATCGTGCTGGTGGGAGCGATGGTCGCCTTGGGTGCAGCACATACGGCGCCGGAACGGATCATCGGTTTCATCGGTGTGTTGCTGGCAGCCGGTAATGCGGTCGGCGGCTATGTCGTCACCGAACGCATGCTGGAGATGTTCAAGACCAGCGGTGATAAAAAGGGTGGCGGCAAATGAATGCTCTGCTCTCGCCCGCGGTTACCGATGACCTGATCCAGGCCGCCTATTTCCTGGCGGCACTGCTGTTCATCATCGGCCTCAAACGCATGAGTTCACCCAAAGGCGCTCGCGGCGGCATCGTCTGGGCCGGGCTTGGCATGCTGCTCGCCACGCTGATCACGTTCCTGTGGCCGGACATGCACAACTTCGGCCTGATCCTGGCCGCCATCCTGATTGGCGGAATCGCCGCCTGGTGGAGCGGCAAGCGCGTCGCCATGACCGCGATGCCGCAAATGGTGGCGCTATACAACGGCATGGGCGGCGGCGCGGCAGCAGCCATTGCCGCGCAGGAATTACTGAAGGCCGGCACCCTGGGCCCCGCGGCAAGAACACTGGCCGCAGCCGGGGCCTTGATCGGTGCGGTTTCGTTCAGCGGCAGCCTGATCGCCTTCGCCAAGCTGCAAGGCTGGTTGAAGAAATCGTTGC
>JBOIBL010000108.1:0-14257 GCA_050739495.1 Gammaproteobacteria bacterium
AGAGCTGCCCGGGCTTGTGCTGTAGACGTTCGCCCAGTCCGACCCGCTCCAGCAACTGCCGGGCCTGTTGCGCGGCAACCGCCGGTTCCTCACCGCGGATCAACAACGGCATCGCAACATTCTCAAGCGCAGTGAATTCGGGCAGCAGATGGTGGAATTGATACACGAACCCTATTGCGCGGTTGCGTAACAAGCCGCGTGCCGTGTCGTCCATGCGTGTAATCGGCTGACCGGTTACCTGCACCTCGCCTGCGCTGGGGGTGTCGAGCCCACCCAATAAATGCAACAGGGTGCTCTTGCCGGAACCCGAGGCACCGACGATGGCGATGCGTTCACCCGGCATCACACTCATACTCACGCCATTCAGCACCTTGACGACATTTCCCACTTCTGTGAAGTGCTTGACCAGCCCCTCACAGCGTAGTACCGGCGCGGCATCTGCGTTACTCATAGCGCAAGGCCTCGGCCGGCTGGGTACGTGCAGCGCGCCAGGCCGGATACAGTGTAGCCAGTATCGTCAGCACGAAAGTGGACAAGGTGATCTTCAGTACGTCACTCACATAGATATCCGATGGCAGATCATTGATGTAGTAGACGCTGGCCGGAAAAATCTGGGCATTGAAGACATGCCGTGCGAACTCGAGGATATTGTTGACGTTATGCGCCAGCAGGACGCCGAGCACCAGACCCAGCAGCGTCCCGAGAAACCCGACCAATGCGCCCTGTACTATGAACACACCCATGATGCCGCGCGGTGTGATACCAAGGGTACGCAGAATCGCGATGTCGGATTGCTTGTCGATCACCGCCATCACCAGCACGATCACGATACTGATGGCCGCGACCAGGTCGATCAGCGAAAGAATAACGAACATCACGGTCTTTTCGATCGCGATGGCCGCCCAGAGATTGGAATTCTGCTGGGTCCAGTCACTGACGTAATATTCGCCTTCGAATCGCCGCACGAGTTGGCGCGAGACCTGCGGCGCCAGCAGGTTGTCATCCAGCTTGAGCCGGATGCCGGTCACTGCCTTGCCCATACCGTAAAGCGTCTGGGCATCCTGCATCGAGATCAAGGCCAGCGCACTGTCATATTGATAGACACCGGCATCGAATATACCTACCACAGTGAAGCGTCGCAGTCGCGGGATGATGCCGGCTGGAGTTACGTTGCCTTGGGATATCATCAAGACGACCTTGTCACCCTGCCCGACACCCAGTGAATAAGCCAGATCCCTGCCCAGCACGATACCGTAGTGACCCGGCTGCAAGTCATCGAGACTGCCGCTGACCATTTTCTTCCCCACGTCCGACACTTTGCCGGTATCCGCCGGCAAGACCCCGCGGATTACCGTCCCGCTCATGTTGGCGCCATTCGCCAGCATGGCCTGGTCCTCTATATATGGAGCCATACCCGTGACATGCGGCAAGCCGTCGAGACCATGCATCACACCCTGCCAGTCATGCAGGCGTCCGTCGAAACCCGAGACCGTGATATCCGAGACCATCCCCAGGATGCGGGCACGCAGCTCGTTCTGAAACCCGTTCATCACCGAGAGCACCGTGATCAGGGCCATCACCCCGATGGCGATCGCCAGCATGGACATGAAGGAAATGAACGAGATGAACTGATTGCGGCGTTTGGCGCGGAAATAGCGCAGGCCGATAAAGATGGGGAGCGGTCGAAACATGGGCGTGCATTAAAGCATATCGGACCTGCTTATTCGACAGGCGCCTAGCCGGCTCCATATAATGCGGCTTCGTCTGGCAGTACCTGGCTCAGCCCTGCTGACTCTTTCGGTTGGACCCAACCATGCGCATGATCAGTCTCAACCGCGCTGCAATTTCCAGGCTGCGAGGCATGGCGTACGCTATGGCGCTATGTTCAGGTGGCCTGCTGACGCTGATCAGTTCCCCGTGCTTCGCCAATGTCATCGAAGTAGCCAAAGCGGCGACCGGTCCCGGTGG
Organism: Gammaproteobacteria bacterium; assembly: GCA_050739495.1. Classification (GTDB taxonomy): domain Bacteria; phylum Pseudomonadota; class Gammaproteobacteria; order Natronospirales; family REEB76; genus DASSKW01. Next base: position 1,969 of record JBOIBL010000108.1, read on the forward strand.
CAGTCAATGTTCGCTCATCGATGCCATCAACGCGGCCAACAACAATAAGGCCACTGGCGCGTGTCCGGCCGGCGATGACACCACCAGCGGCGGCGACGTCATTCTGCTCGCAGCGGGCACCTACAAACTCAGTACCGCAGACAACGACTGGTACGGCCCCAACGGTCTGCCGACCATCACCTCGAAGATCACCATCATCGGCGACCCTCAGGGCAGCATCATCATGCGCGACTCGAGCCAGGGCGGCTCTGCGTTCCGCATCTTCTATATCGGTGGCGGCGAATCCCTGACCGGCTACAACTCACCGACCGATTCCAGCGGTAACAAGATCTATACCGCATTGCCTGGTCCCGGCAATCTGACCCTTAAGAACCTGACCCTGCAAAACGGTCTGGCCCAGGGAGGTGACGGCGGCAAAGGCGATCCCGGCAACGGCGGTGGTGGGCTCGGTGCAGGTGGTGCCATCTACAACCAAGGCATCTTGAGCTTGCAAGGTGTCACCCTCAACGGCAACCAGGCCATCGGTGGGAATGGCGGCGGCGCCTCGACCAGCAGCACCAGCAGCGGCAGCCCCGGCGGTGGGGGTGGCATGGCTGGCAAGGGCGACAGTTTCGGCAATGGCGGCGGCTTTTCGACCTCCGGTGCCTGGCCTTCAAACTCAAGTTCAGCGGGAACCTTCGGCAACGGCGGCGACAGCAAGACCAATGGCGGAGTCGGCGGTGGTGGTGGCGCCGGCAAGAACGGTGGTTTTGGCGGCGGTGGCGGCGGTAACACGGGCGCAGGTGGATTCGGCGGGGGTGGCGGCAATCTGGGCCAAGCCGGATTCGGCGGTGGCACCGGCATTCTGGGTTTTGATGGGGGCGGCGCCGGATTGGGAGGCGCGCTATTCAACGAAGGCGGTACTGTCACCATCCTGAACAGCACCTTCACCGCCAACAATGCGCAAGGCGGTGCAGGCGGTACGGATAGTTTTGCTTCGGGCTCCGGCTACGGCGGCGCGATATTCAATCTGAACGGCAAGCTCACCATTCGATATTCAACGCTGGTCGCAAATACGGTCACGTTTAATCAAAACCCAATAAATTTAGGCAGTGGCGCAGCAGGCGGTGCTGTATACAATTATTATCTGGCGAACCCCGGATCACCCGCTGGCAACGCCAGTCCCAGTGCCAGCCTCACCATCGACTCCTCGATCCTGTACAACTCGAATCAGGTCAGCTTGAGTTCATCAGGCAATACCTCGACCACCGCCATCGATTGCGTCAATACTAACGGCAGTTTCAGCGGCAGCCAGAATAATCTGGGCGCGTTATCGACTACTTGCGTTTCCGGTTCGCAATCATCGCCACCGCTGCTGCGGTCGCTGGGAAACTACGGCGGTCCGACCCAGACCATGCAGCTGCTTGGCGGCTTGGCCGTGAACAACGGCAGTACCAGTAATGCGCCATCGCTCGATCAGCGCGGATATCTGCGTGACACGCTGCCGGATGTCGGTGCCTTCGAAATCAGCTCCATTCGCATCGCACCACCTGCAGTCAGCGGCTTGCAGGGTGCCACCACCATCGCCGCGACGACTGCTGCACAGTATCCGTTCAATATCGCCGGTAGCACACTGGCGCCAGCGGGCCTGACGGTCAACGTGAATTCATCCGACACGTCTCTGCTTCCTGCGAAGAACATTTCCGTGTCATCCGGTTGCGGGACCGGTGTCTCGCAAGATACTTGTTCCCTGAGCATCACACCGCCCACCAACAAGACCGGTAGCGTCATGATAACGGTCACCGTCACTGATGCGTATGGCCAGAGTGGCTACGCCAGTTTTGCATTGACCATCATCCCCCCACCGCCGGTGGCCAGCGATGTTTCTTTCAGCACCGCTTCCAACCAGGAGCTGTCCGGGACCTTGAAAGCCACCGAAGCATTAAATGCGCAACTGAACTACAGCATCGTGAGCCAGCCGGTAAATGGCAGCGTAAAACTGACCAGTGCCGACAGCAGTGCCTTCACTTATACCGCGAACGATGGTTTTACCGGCAAGGATAGCTTCACTTTCAAGGCCAACGATGGCAGCAGTGATTCCAATGTTGCGACTGTCACGATTACTGTCACCGCGCCGATAGCCATTGCAGGCCAATTGACAGCATCGGATCTTGCATTGACAGTTTACGAGAACACCACCGCCACCGGCACGTTGTCTATCCTTGGCGGTTCCGGTCAGGGTCTGACCATATCGATAAGCACAAAGCCTGCGCATGGCACGGTCAAGATCACTGATGCGAATAATGGAACGTTCACCTATACACCCAGCTCCGGCTATGTCGGAACCGACAGTTTTATCTATTCTGCAAAAGACAGCACCCTGAATACGACTTCGAACACTGCTACAGTCAGCATCACCGTCAATGCGGTCACCACGACCGGCGCCGCTGCGCCTATTGCCAGTAAACTTTCGCTCGCAACTTACGCTGGCACCCCGATCACAGGAACGCTCACCGCCAGTGATGCCGCCGGCAACGCGGTGAATTACGCCGTGACCCAACCCGCACACGGTACACTGAAACTCGGCAACGCCACGACCGGCGCGTTCACCTACACACCTGCTACCGGTTATACCGGGGCCGACAGTTTCACGTTCACCGCCACCGACACCGTAACCAAACTGGTTTCCAGTGCCGCTACCGCAAGTCTGACGATCAGCTCAATCCCTGTGTCCGCTACTGCAGTGCCATTGGCAAGTAATGCGTCATTTACCACCTATGCAGATGTCCCGGTCAGCGCCACGTTATCGGCCAGCGATGCTGCCGGGAATGCACTGAATTATGTGCTGGCCCAGGCACCCGCACATGGCACCGTGACCATCACTGCCGCCACCGGTGCATTTGTGTATACGCCCACATCTTCCTATAGCGGCAAGGACAGCTTCACTTTCACTGCCACCGATGCCAGCAGCGGCGTAAGTTCCAAGGCCGCCACCGTTTCACTCACCGTCAAGGCCCTGCCCTCACCTGCCTCCACGGCGCCGACTGCGAATAACGCATCATTGGCGACTTATGAAAACCTTCCTGTTTCGGGCACGCTGACCGCCAGCGATGTCGGCGGTAACCCGTTGACTTACACCATTACGGTTCCACTGGCGTCCAGTGCCGGAACCGTCTCGCTGACGGGTAATTCATTCACCTATACGCCCGCGTCATCCTATACTGGCGCCGCCAGCTTCAGCTTCACTGCAACCGATACCGTCACTGGACTGGCATCAGCGCCGGCAACGGTTTCCTTCGTTGTGAATTCGACACCGTCAGCGCCCGCGGCCCCGGCAACCGGCAGTTTGTCTCTCGGCACTTACCAGGGCATCCCTGTCAGCGGAACATTGCCTGCAACCGATGCCTTGGGAACACCCTTGACATACGCCGTTGACACCACCGGCACGACTAGCGCTCCCCTTACCGCATTTGATTCTTCTACCGGCACGTTCACCTATACACCGACCACCAGTGCGCCCAGCACAGACAGTTTTAACTTCACAGCAACCAATGCATTAACCGGCGCAACCTCAGCTGCCACTCCGGTTAACATCACGATAAGCGCACTTCCGGGTACGCCAGGCACCCCACTGGCGAGCGACGGAGCCGTCTCGCTGTACAAGAACACACCGGCCAACGGTAAATTGATTGGTGTCGATGACGTAGGTAATCCCTTGAGTTATGCCGTCAGCACCCAGCCCATGAACGGTACCGTGAGTGTCACTGCTGCCACCGGTGCATTTACCTACACGCCGACCATTGGCTATACCGGCGCCGACAGTTTCAAGTTCAAGGTCACCGACACCGCCACTTCCAATACCTCCAGTGCGGGAACCATCTCGCTTACCGTAAACCCGGCACCTTCACCTCCGGCAGCACCGCTGGTGAGTGATGCGAATCTTTCGCTGTATCAGAATCAGTCCGTTACCGGAGCGCTTTCCGCTGTCGCTGCATCCGGTGATCCGGTAAGTTATTCCGTCATCCAGCCCACTCACGGCACCCTGAACCTGACTGCCGCAACCGGCGCCTTTACCTACACACCGACTGCGGGTTACACCGGTACCGACAGTTTCACATTTACGGCACTCGATACCGCTATCAACACCGTATCGACATCGGCGACCGTTTCGTTGAGCATCAATGCCTTGCCGTTGGCAAATGCCATTCCGCTGGCGAATGGGGCTAGTCTCAGCTTATATGCCAATCAGCCGCTCGCCGGCACACTATCAGCTGTAGATGCCAACGGTAATCCATTGAGCTATGCGATCGCGACACAACCCGCACACGGTACCGTGACGGTCACCGCCGCGAGCGGCGCCTTCACCTATACACCGGCTGCCGGCTATACCGGCAAGGACAGTTTCACATTCACGGCGACTGACACGGTGACCAAGCTGGTCTCTACTGGCGCCACGGTGGCACTCGCTATCAGCAGCCCTGCGCTTGCGAATGTGGCGCCGCTGACCAGCGATGCGGATCTCACGCTGTACGCCGATCAATCGCTTACCGGCACGCTCAGTGCGGTGGATGCCAACGGCAATTCGCTCAGCTATGCGGTCGGCACCAAACCCAAGAATGGAACCGTGAGCGTGACTGCCAGCACCGGCGCTTTCGTCTATACGCCGAGCGGCGGCTATACCGGCACCGATAGTTTCACCTTCACCGCGACCGACACGGTGAGTAAGCTGGCTTCCAGTGCGGCAACGGTGTCCCTCACCATCGAACCGGCGCCCCCATCCGCGGTCCATCATGGAGGACCGCGTGGCGGCGGACTCGGCCTGTTAAGCCTGATGTTATTGATCCCACTTACTTTATGGCGGCGTTTCACTGTGAAAGCATTACGGCATCGTTTATTGCATACCTGTGCAGTCATCACCGGCCTGTTACTGCTGGTGTTGAGCAGCTCCCCTGTTCTCGCGCAAGACGCACCACCGCAGAGCAATCTGACACCAGATGCCTGGTATCTGGGCGGACAAGCCAGCATCATCAAGCCCGACAAGAAGCGCAATGCCAGCACCCACGGGTTCCGCGGCTGGGGATTGTTGTTCGGCAAGGAGTTCGGCGATTACAACCTGGAATTTTCCGGTGCGTACCATGCAGACAGTCCACGCACCACGACCGACATCGCCAGCTGGACCAGTTTTGGTGCGAATGGTTCATGGTATTTCATGCACCGGAACACAAGCTGGTTCTCGCCCTTCGCCTATGCCGGTCTGGGTCTGACCAGCCAGTACAAGGGCGACAACAGCAAGGTGAAAAGCCAATACCTCAGCCTGGGTGCAGGCTTCGACAGCACCTTCGGTCAGCAGCTACCCATCCACGTGCGTACCGATCTGCAGCTGCAGCATGTCTTCACCGGCTATAACGACCTGATACTGAGCATCGGTCTGGTATTTCCTTTCGGCGGCAATACGCCAGCCTGGCAACCGGCACCCGCGCCGGCCAATTCTCCACTCGATGAGTACCCGATGGCCTGGTGCACGGATAAGGGAGGGCACCCCTATCATTCCGATCAGGGCTGGGTATGCCTGCCGCCGGCTGCATCGCCACCAACCACATCCAAAGCTGAACCCGACTGTGATGCGGCAGCCGATTCAGCACCAAAGACGCCCGGTTGTCCGCCGGATTGAACCCGGCAACATGCTCGGCCGGTCGGATTTCGGGCTACGGGTTCAAGTGCTATAGTTACACTGCGATTTCATGCGGAGAGGGTGACATGACACGTCCTGGTCTGAATTTGCTCGTGCTGCTGGGTTTACTGCCGGGCATTGCTGTCAGCGCAGCGAATGTGCTTCCCGCTGCCGACACTGCCGTGGCACCCGCTGCTGCCAGTATGGCCGCACCCGTCACCGCGCAACCTCAGCATGCTCCTGCCGCCAGCACTCTCCAGATGCCCGCGACATCCTCCGACTCGGACTCGAGCGGGATGGCGTTGCCGTCGCGCGGCATGGACATGGCCAACGTCGAGCATATCTACGGCGCACCGCTGGAGAAACTTGCGCCGGTGCCAGTCAAGGGCACACGCACGCACCCGCCCATCACGCGCTGGGTGTACCCGACTTTCGTGGTCTATTTCGAATACAACCATGTCGTGCATGCGGTGACCAAAGCACATCCATTCAAGGACAGCTCTGGCGATCACCGCTGACAGCAACATATTTTTCGTTCCACGCGCGCCCGGCATGTCGCCGGGCGTATCGCATCCAGTAGATGAACATGAGCACGTATTACCGATTGCTACCTGAATGGGCGCCACAGAGCGGCGTGATGCTTACCTGGCCGCGCAGCGATGGCGATTGGAGTCCGGACTATGCGTCCGTGGAACGCTGTCACACCCAGCTGGCAAAAGAGATATCACTGCGTGAACAGGTCGTCATCGTCTGCATGGATAGTGCGCACGCAGATCGCATCCGCCAGTTGGTGAAAGCCGCGGGCGGCCGCCCGGAGCGTCTGCATCTGTTCCCATTCCCGTCCAATGATGCCTGGGCACGCGATCACGGTCCGGTCAGCGTCCTCAAGGACGGCAAACCCACGTTGCTGGATTTCATCTTCAATGGTTGGGGGAGCAAATACCCGCACGAACAGGACAATCAGCTCACACTCAAATTGCACGCCCGCGGCGCATTCGGCGCCACGCCGGTGGAAAGCATCGATCTGGTCATGGAAGGCGGCAGTATCGAAGTCGATGGCGAAGGCACGCTACTGACCACTGAAAGCTGCCTCCTCAACCCGAACCGCAACCCCGGTCTCAAGCGCGAGCAGATCGAATTGCAGTTGAAACGCTACCTGGGCGTGGACCGCATCCTGTGGCTGAAACACGGTGCCATCGATGGGGATGACACCGATGGACATATCGATACGCTGGCGCGCTTCTGCGATTCGCACACTATCGCCTATCAGGCCTGCACTGACGAAGACGATCCGCATTACGCCTCGCTCAAGGCCATGGAAGCCGAGCTTCAGGCGCTGCGCCGCAAAGACGGCACGCCCTATCGCCTGGTGGCGCTACCCTGGCCCGCTGCAATCCACGACGACAGCGGGCGCCGATTGCCGGCGACCTATGCAAATTTCCTGATAGTGAACGGCGTCGTGCTGGTCCCGACCTATAATGATGCCGCGGATGCCGGTGCGCTCAAGGCCCTGGCCGGCGCATTTCTGGGACGCAGTATCGTGCCGGTCATGTGCCGCCCGCTCATCTATCAGTACGGCAGCCTGCATTGCGTGACCATGCAATTGCCGGCCGAAATCGTTCCTGACAAGGTCTGAACATGGCGCAGCAGAAATCCCTATCGGTCGGTATCGTGCAGCAGGCTTGCGGCAAAGACCGTAACGCGAATCTCGAAACCAGCGTCAAGGGGGTCCGCGAAGCTGCGCAACGCGGCGCGAAACTGGTGCTGTTGCAGGAACTGCATACCGGTCCCTATTTTTGTCAGACCGAAGACACCACGGTGTTCGATCTTGCCGAGCCGATCCCCGGTCCTTCGACTCAGCAACTGGGTGCGGTCGCAAAGGAATTGGGCGTCGTCATCGTCGCGTCGCTGTTCGAGCGCCGCGCGCCCGGTCTGTATCACAACACCGCGGCAGTGCTGGAAAGCGACGGCAGCCTGGCCGGCGTCTATCGCAAGATGCATATCCCGGATGATCCGGGCTATTACGAAAAATTCTATTTCACCCCCGGCGATCTCGGTTTCTATCCGATCCAGACCTCGGTCGGGCGACTGGGTGTATTGGTGTGCTGGGATCAGTGGTACCCGGAAGCTGCGCGGCTGATGGCGCTGGCCGGCGCGGAGCTGCTGCTCTATCCGACGGCAATCGGCTGGACCGATGAAGACAGTGCGGACGAACAGGCCCGTCAACGCGATGCCTGGATCACGATCCAGCGTGCACATGCAGTGGCGAACGGTATTCCGGTGGTAGTCGCGAACCGGGTCGGTCACGAAGCCGATCCCTCCGGCGCTTCTTCCGGCATCCGCTTCTGGGGTTCGAGTTTCGCCTGCGGACCGCAAGGCGAGTTACTGGCTCAGGCCGACACCGGGGCGCCGATGGTATTGAATATCGAGTTGGACATGACCCGGTCGGAATCGGTACGCCGTATCTGGCCCTATCTGCGCGACCGCCGCATCGATGAGTATGGCGACTTGCTGAAACGTTTTCGCGATTAGGATGGACGATTAACCAGACAATCTGCCTGATCCAGGCGGATTTTTTTATCCTCACCCCGCGCTGCGGGGTGGCCGCATTTGTAATACACAGACATGACAGTAAAAAACCTGAATCCAATCCTGCCTGATACCGACCGACGTTCCATACGTTGGGGCCGCTTGTACGGCAGCAGTCCGGCGCTGGCATTGGCGAACGCAGCACAACAGCAAACCACGCCGCTGCTGGTTGTCACACCGTCTGCGCGAGAGGCGGATCAACTCCTCGATGAACTCGGTTTCTATCTGCATGGTACCGGGTTGCCCGTCATGCTGTTCCCGGATTGGGAGACCTTGCCCTACGATATCTTTTCGCCGCACCAGGACATCATCTCGCAACGGCTTGCCGCCCTGGCGCAACTGCCAGACATGAAATCCGGCATCGTCGTCATCGCCGCACCGACGTTGCTTCAACGTCTGCCGCCTGCCGCCTACATCCTGGGTGGCAGTTTTCTATTGAACGTCGGTGAGCGGCTCGATCCGGAAGCCATGCGCCAGCGTCTGACTGCCGCAGGTTATGCTTCAGTCTCGCAAGTGATGGAACACGGTGAGTTCGCGGTGCGCGGTGCGCTGTTGGATATCTTTCCGATGGGCAGCCCGACACCGTTCCGGATCGACTTGTTCGACGACGAGATTGAATCGATCCGTCGCTTCGATCCGGAGACCCAACTCTCGCAGGAAAAACTGGCCGCCATCCGTCTGTTGCCAGCCCGCGAATTTCCATTGGATGAAACCGGGATCCGTGAATTCCGGCAACGCTATCGCGCACGCTTCGAGGGCGACCCACAGAAAAACATCGTCTACCGTGACGTCAGTAACGGACTTGCACCCAGCGGTATCGAATATTATCTGCCTTTGTTCTTCGAACAAACTGCCACGCTGTTTGACTATCTGCCAGCCAATGCGCTGCTCGTCGCCCTGCATGACATCGATGGCGCCCTGAACCAGGCACAAACCCAGATCAACGAACGTTACGAGCAGCGCCGCCACGATATCGAGCGGCCGTTGTTACACCCGGATGAAATCTGGTGCACCCTGGAGCTGGTGCGACAGACGCTTGAATCCAGACTCCGTATTGAACTGCAGAGTGCCGAATGGCCTGATGCTGGGCCACAGAACTTCAGCACAGCAGCACCGCCACCGCTGCGGGTGGAAAGCCGGGCCGAAGAGCCGGTGGAGAAATTACTGAAGTTCCTGAGTGAATTTCCGGGCCGGGTACTTTTTGCAGCGGAGTCTGCCGGTCGGCGCGAATACCTGCTCGAGATGTTGTTACGCCGGGATCTGAAACCGGTTGCAGTGAACGGCTGGCAGGATTTTCTTGACAGCGATAAGCAGATCGCACTGTGCGTGGCGCCGTTGGAACGCGGTCTGCTGCTGCCGGATGCCGGGATCGCGATCATCGCCGAAGAACAACTGTTCGGCCAGCGCGCCCGTCAGAGCAGTCGCCGGGTCAGCACCCGTGATCCGGAAAATATCATTCGTGATCTCGCCGATCTTGCCGCCGGTGCGCCGGTGGTGCATGAAGAACACGGTGTCGGGCGTTATCTGGGACTGCAAATCCTGGAGTTGACCGGGATCGAGACTGAATTTCTGACGCTCGAATATGCCAATGGTGACAAGCTCTACGTCCCGGTTTCCTCTCTGCATCTCATCACACGTTATAACGGTAGTTCACCTGAAACCGCACCACTGCATCGACTCGGCAGCGACCAATGGCAGAAAGCCCGGCGCCGAGCTGCGGAACAGGTCCGCGATGTCGCCGCTGAACTGCTCGACATCCATGCGCGCCGCGCAGCCCGCCAGGGGCATGCATTCAAGCTTGCGGAAATGGATTATCAGGCCTTCGCGGAAAGTTTCCCCTTTGATGAGACCCAGGATCAGTTGACGGCCATCAACGGGGTGATCGAAGACATGACAGCCGGCCGATCCATGGATCGTGTGGTCTGTGGTGATGTCGGTTTCGGCAAGACCGAGGTCGCAGTCCGTGCCTCGTTTGTCGCGGCCCAGGCCGGCAAACAGGTCGCGGTACTGGTGCCGACCACTCTGCTCGCGCAACAGCATTACCAGACCTTCCGCGACCGGTTTGCGGACTGGCCGATACGCGTCGAGGTGTTATCGAGATTCCGTACCGGCAAGCAGCAGAACGAGGTGGTGCGCGGCCTCGCCGAGGGCACCATCGAAATCGTGATCGGCACCCATGCCCTGCTGCGCAATGAACTCAAGTTCAAGGATCTCGGTCTGGTCATCATCGACGAAGAACACCGTTTCGGGGTCCAGCACAAGGAACGTCTGAAAAAACTGCGGGCCGAAGTCGATATGCTGACGCTCACCGCGACACCTATCCCGCGCACTCTGAACATGTCGCTCGCCGGCCTGCGCGAACTGTCCATCATCGCGACGCCGCCCGCCGAACGGCTCGCGGTCAAGACCTTCGTCAGTCAGTGGCAGGATGGGCTGATCCAGGAAGCGTGTTTGCGCGAGATAAAACGCGGTGGGCAGGTTTATTTCATGCATAACAGCGTGGATACCATCGAGAAAGCGGCGGCCCAGATTGCAAAACTGGTACCGGGCGCCGAAGTCCGCATCGCACACGGCCAGATGCATGAGCGCGAACTTGAGCAGGTGATGCTGGATTTCTACCATCGCCGTTTCAATGTGCTGGTCTGTACAACCATCATCGAAAGCGGTATCGATGTTCCCACTGCCAACACGATCATCATAGACCGCGCCGACAAGCTCGGTCTGGCCCAGTTGCATCAGCTGCGTGGCCGCGTGGGCCGTTCGCATCATCGTGCCTATGCCTACCTGATCACGCCACCCCGCAGCCTGCTCACCGCAGATGCCATCAAACGTCTGGATGCGATCGAATCGCTCGAAGAGCTGGGCGCAGGTTTCACACTGGCAACCCACGATCTGGAAATCCGCGGCGCGGGGGAATTGTTGGGCGAGGAACAGAGCGGTCAGATCCATGATGTCGGGTTCACGCTCTATACCGAATTGCTGGAACGCACTGTGCGTGCCCTCAAGGAAGGGCGCAGTGTGGATCTGGACGCGCCGCTTGAGCATGGCCCGGAGATCGACCTGCATCTTCCTGCTCTGCTGCCTGCCGATTACATGCCTGACGTGCACCTGCGCCTGACGCTCTATAAACGCATCGCCAGCGCCAGGGATCAGGAACAGCTCGATGAACTACAGGTCTAGATGATCGACCGCTTCGGCCTGCTGCCCGCGCCGGCCAAGACCTTGTTCCGGATTGCGGAACTGAAACTGAAAGCCGCGCCACTCGGTGTCCGCAAGATAGAAGCCGGCCCTTCCGGCGGCCGTATCCTGTTCGCCAATACCACCCGGGTGGACCCGATGAAGGTGATCCGCATGATCCAGCAGCAACCGAAACAGTACCGTCTTGATGGGCAGGACCGGTTGCGATTTACCCATGAATTGCCGGATGGCGAACAGCGCATCGCGGCAATCGAAGCGCTGTTGGCCCGGCTGGGCGGCGAAGCGGCCGCGGCATGAACACCTGGCAGTCTGTTAGACTTCGTCCCCACGCACCAGAAACGGGAAATCACGTGAATCGACTGCGCATCAGCCTGCTGCTGACCACTCTTTTGCTGCTGCCCGCATCACTCTCGACCCGTGCGGCTACTCCCCCTGCCGGTAATACAGCGGCCAATCTCAGCTGGTATGACGTGGAATTGATCGTATTTCGTTATACCGACCCGCAAGCGGGCGATATGGAATCCTGGCCTGCTGATCCCGGCATGCCGGACTGGAAAGATGCCATCCCCTTGCTCACGCCACCTGCCAGCCCTGCTGCCAACAAAAACACAGGCGTAACGCTCACGCCGTTCATGCAGATCGATGCCCAGCAGCTGGATAATGCCTGGAACAGGCTTAAGCATTCACATGATTACGAACCGTTGTTGCATGTGGCTTGGGTGGAACCGCTGGCCGATCATGCCACTGCGGCTTCGGTACGGATTGGCACACCCCCGCCTGCCCCTGCGGTAACGTCGGCTGCCGGTCTCGCGGTCACGCCATTGCCGCAACCTGCGCAAGCTTCCGGGATCA
>JBOIBL010000109.1:0-4822 GCA_050739495.1 Gammaproteobacteria bacterium
TCTAAGGGTGCAGCATGGCGAAATTCGATAACCTTCCGGATAGCGGTGACGGCCTCCAGGAGAAGCTGGTCGCGGTAAACCGTGTCGCCAAGGTCGTGAAAGGCGGACGTCAGTTCGGCTTCACCGCTCTGACCGTGGTCGGCGACGGCGACGGCAAGGTCGGCTTCGGCTACGGCAAGGCACGTGAAGTGCCGAACGCGGTATCCAAGGCCATGGAACAGGCCCGCAAGAACCTGCGCCAGGTGAATCTGCGCGAAGGCACGCTGTTCTATGCGATGCACGCACGTCACGGCGCCACTCGCGTCTACATGCAGCCGGCCTCGCAAGGTACTGGCATCATCGCCGGCGGTGCGATGCGCGCGGTGCTGGAAGTCGCAGGCGTCAAAAACGTGCTGGCCAAGAGCTACGGCTCGCGCAATCCGATCAACGTGGTGCGTGCCACGCTGAATGCATTGACTGGCATGCACTCGCCGCATGACATCGCGGCCAAACGCGGCAAGTCGCTGGACGAGATCAAGGGCTAAGTCATGAGCAAGGCTAACAACAAACAAATCAAGATCACGCAGGTGAAGAGCGGTTTCGGCCGGCTGCGGAGCCATCGTGATTGTCTACGCGGACTCGGTCTGCGCCGTATACACCAGACCATCAGTGTGCAGGACACGCCCGAGAATCGCGGCATGATCAACAAGGTGTCCTACCTGCTGCAGGTGGAGGAGAAGTGAGTATGCGTCTCAACACACTCTCGCCTGCGGTCGGCAGCAAGACCGGCAAGAAGCGCCTCGGGCGCGGCACCGGCTCGGGTCTGGGCAAGACTTCGGGCAAGGGCCACAAGGGTCAGTACGCCCGCAAGGGTGGCTACCACAAGGTCGGCTTCGAAGGCGGCCAGATGCCGTTGCAGCGCCGCCTGCCCAAGGTCGGATTCCGTTCCGCCATGAAATCCAGCCGTGCGGAAGTGCGCCTGGATGCCCTCGCGCGTGTGGATGCCGAGGTCATTGATGTATTGACCCTGATCAGCCAGGGCGTGGTGCCGGTCGGCACCGACAAGGTCAAGGTGATCCTGGCCGGCGAACTGAAGAAGAAAGTCACGCTCAAGGGCGTGGTCGCCACCAAGGGTGCGCGCGCGGCCATCGAAGCGGCCGGCGGCAAGGTGGAAGACTAATCGTGTCACGCAACGGCGCCGGCATCATGGGTTCGCTGTCGGAGATCGGCAAATTGTCCGATCTGCGCAAGCGGCTCTTTTTCCTGGTCGGCGCCCTGGTGGTGTTCCGGATCGGGACTCACATTCCGGTGCCGGGCATCGATCCGTCGGCGCTGGCGCGCCTGTTCAACCAGCATTCCGGCGGCATCCTCGACATGTTCAACATGTTCTCGGGTGGCGCACTGAAGCGGCTTTCGATCTTTGCACTCGGCGTGATGCCGTATATCTCCGCCTCCATCATCATGCAGATGCTGGCGGTGGTGGTGCCGAGCCTGGAAGCCTTGCGCAAGGAAGGCCAGTCGGGTCAGCGCATCATCACCAAGTACACCCGCTACGGCACCGTGGTGCTGGCGTTCTTCCAGTCCATCGGCGCAGCCCTCGCGCTGCAGGGCCAGGGCGTCGCGATCCAGCCGGGCTTCACCTTCGTGTTCACGGCCACCATCAGTCTGGTGACCGGCACCATGTTCCTGATGTGGATCGGCGAACAGGTGACCGAACGTGGTATCGGTAACGGTATCTCGATGATCATCTTCGCCGGCATCATCTCCGGTCTGCCGGCGGCCTTCGGCGGCACCCTGGATCTGGTGCGCACCGGCCAGATGAATCCGCTGATCGCGATCGTGGTGCTGGCACTGGTGCTCGGCGTGACCGCTTTCGTGGTGTTCGTTGAGCGCGGCCAGCGCCGGATTACGGTGAACTATGCCAAGCGCCAGCAGGGCCGTCGCATGTATGCGGCACAGACCAGCCATCTGCCGCTGAAACTCAATATGTCGGGCGTGATCCCGCCGATCTTCGCCTCATCGATCATCCTGTTTCCGGCTACCATCGGTAACTGGTTCGGGCAGAATCCGCATTTCGCCTGGTTGCAGCGCTTCGGCGCCTTGATGTCACCGGGCCAGCCCATATATGTATTGCTCTACGGTGGCCTGATTGTCTTCTTCTGTTTCTTCTATACCGCCCTGGTGTTCAATTCCAAGGAGACGGCCGAGAACCTGAAGAAGTCCGGCGCTTTCATCCCGGGCATCCGCCCTGGCCAGCAGACCGCTGCGTACATCGACACGGTGCTGACCAAGCTCACGTTCTGGGGCGCCATCTACGTCACCGCGGTGTGCCTGTTGCCGGAGTTCCTGATCCTGTACTGGAACGTGCCGTTCTACTTCGGCGGCACCTCGCTGCTGATCGACGTGGTGGTGGTGATGGATTTCATGTCGCAGCTGCAGGCGCACATGATGTCGCACCAGTACGAGGGCCTGCTGCGCAAGGCCAACCTCAGGGGTTACGGCCGCAGCGGCCTGCAATAACACGATTTTTTTGGTCCCCGGCTGTGCCGGGAGCCTGTGGGAGTGAGTCATGAAAGTTCGAGCATCGGTCAAGAAAATCTGCCGCAACTGCAAGATCGTCCGGCGTGCCGGCGTGGTCCGGGTGATCTGCTCGGACGCGCGCCACAAGCAGCGCCAGGGTTGAGGGTTAGGCATTGATTTTTGAAGACATTTTCGGCAAAATTGTCCGTTTTCGCGCCGTCATCGCGGTGTGTACCAGGAGAGGCAGGTAAATGGCCCGTATAGCTGGCATCAATATCCCAGCCAACAAGCACACCGTCATCGGTCTGCAGAGCATTTTTGGCATTGGTCAAACGCGCGCCAAGAAGGTGTGTGAGGCCTCTGGCGTCAAGCCGGAGACCAAGGTCAAGGATCTGACCGACGCCGAGGTGGAAGCGCTGCGTACCCAGGTGAGCAAATTCACGGTGGAGGGTGACCTGCGCCGCGAAAATTCCATGAGCATCAAGCGGCTCATGGATCTCGGTTGCTACCGCGGCCTTCGGCATCGTCGCGGCTTGCCGGTGCGCGGTCAGCGCACCCGCACCAATGCGCGCACCCGCAAGGGCCGCCGCAAAGCCATCACCAAGTAATCTTTTGATTCAGGCAGGGTAAGTTCATGGCAGACGCCAAGACCACGACAGCCGGCACGCCACGCAAGCGTGCCAAGAAGAACGTAGTGGACGCCATCGCGCATGTCCACGCGTCCTTCAATAACACCATCATCACCATCAGCGATCGCCAGGGCAACGTACTGTGCTGGGCGACCTCGGGTGGTTCGGGCTTCCGCGGTTCGCGCAAGTCCACGCCGTTCGCGGCGCAGGTCGCAGCAGAACGGGCCGGCAACGTCGCCCTGGAATTTGGTGTCAAGAATATGGAAGTGCAGGTCAAGGGCCCCGGCCCGGGCCGCGAATCCGCCGTCCGCGCCCTGCACAATCTCGGTTTCAAGGTGGCGAATATCTCGGATGTGACGCCGATCCCGCATAACGGCTGCCGTCCTCCCAAGAAGCGCCGCGTTTAAAGAGGCATATAGTTCATGGCTCGTTATATCGGACCCAAGTGCAAACTCTCCCGGCGTGAAGGCACGGACCTGTTCCTCAAGAGCAGCGTGCGCTCGCTGGAATCGAAATGCCGCATCCAGTCGGCTCCCGGTCAGCACGGTGCCAAGCGCACGCGTCTGTCGGACTACGGTGTGCAGCTGCGCGAGAAGCAGAAACTGCGTCGCATGTACGGCGTGCTGGAACGTCAGTTCCGCCGCTACTACAAGGAAGCCTCACGTCGTACCGGCGCGACCGGCCAGACCCTGTTGCAGATTCTTGAATGCCGGCTCGATAACGTCGTGTACCGGATGGGTTTCGCCGCCACCCGCGCTGAAGCCCGCCAGCTGGTCGGCCACAAGGCCATCGAAGTCAACGGCAAGAGCGTCAACATCCCGTCTTACCAGGTACAGGCTGACGACGTGATCTCGGTACGCGAACGCGCCCGTAAGCAGTTGCGCATCCAGTCGGCGCTGCAGATTGCCAAGCAGGTCGGCTTCCCGGAATGGGTCGAAGTGGACGAGTCCAAGATGAGCGGCAAGTTCAAGACCGTACCGGAACGTACGGATTTCCTGCCCGACATCAACGAAAATCTCGTCGTCGAGCTTTACTCCAAGTAATCGGTTTTTCCGCGAGGGATATATCCCATGCAAGGTTCAGTAATGGAATTTTTGAAGCCACGCCTGGTCGGCGTGCAGGCGCAGTCCGAGCATCAGGCGCGGGTCGTGCTGGAGCCGCTGGAACGCGGTTTCGGTCACACCCTCGGCAATGCGCTGCGTCGTATTTTGTTGTCTTCGATGCCGGGTTCCGCCGTGGTGGAAGTCGAGATCGAAGGCGTGCTGCACGAGTACACCTCGATCGAGGGCGTGCAGGAAGACGTGGTCGAGATCCTGCTCAATCTCAAGAATCTCGCTATCCGCATGCACACCCGCGATGAAGTGACGTTGACTCTGGCCAAGAAAGGTCCGGGCGCAGTCACCGCGGCTGACATCCAGCTGGATCACGATGTCGAGATCGTGAACAAGAATCTGGTGATCGCGCATCTCAACAGCGCGGGCTCCCTGAACATGAAGCTCAAGATCAAGCGTGGTCGCGGCTATCAGCCGGCAAATACCCGTTTGCAGTTCGAGGAAGAGAGCCGCCCGATCGGCCGTCTGCAGCTGGATGCTTCGTTCAGCCCAGTACGCCGCGTCACCTATTCGGTGGAAAGCGCGCGCGTCGAACAGCGTACTGACCTCGACAAGCTGGTCATCGACATCGAGACCAACGGC
>JBOIBL010000110.1:0-3423 GCA_050739495.1 Gammaproteobacteria bacterium
TTCCAGGGTAGATTGGCAAATCTTTGCTGACTCCAGAACTGTTTCCTCCTTTGCAAATAGGGGTTGCACAGGGATTCGGATTTACAAATCCTCCACTGCCCTCCTTTTTCAAAGGAGGGAGCATGGCGCAGATTTTGCTCCGACGTTTCCGTTGCTCCGACCAGACCAGATCAGCACTCCCGTTCCCCCTTTGGAAAAGGGGAACGCAGGGGGATTTTCAACCTGTAAATCCACTCCTGCCCTTCTTAATTCCAAGGAGGGCGGAAATCCACCAAGAAAAAGGCCGGCCCCAAGGGGCCGGCCTCGATAAACAACAGCGGACTCAAGCCCCGTTATTGCGGGTTCGGCCCCTGCACCACCTGTACCAGGTCCGCCGGACGCAACCACTGCTTGTAGGCGGCCTGCACATCCTTGGTGCTCAATGCCAGGTAATGCTTCGCCGCCACCTGGGGTTCATCCAGCGGCAAGCCGTTGGTCGCGTAGTACAGCAATCCGTTGCCGATACTGCCGATGCTGGATTCATTGAGCGGAATCTGCCGCAGCAGGGAAGCCTTGGCGCGATTCAGTTCGTCCTCGGTCACCGGAGCCTGCTGCATGGCGACGAGGTTCTTGACCACCAGTGCGCTGGCCTGGCTCACCTTGTCCGGATCGCTGCCATAGCGAACGGTGAACTGGCCACGGGTACGGGACAGGTCAAAACTCGAGCTCACGTTATAGACCAGCCCGCTCTTCACGCGCAGATCCTGGTAGAGCCGGTTGGCAAACAAGCCGCCACTCAACACCTCGTTGCCGAGTTTGAGTGCGAAGCGATCCTCGCTATGCAGATTAACGCCTACCATCTCCGACAGGCCGACGCTGTCCTGCACCCGGCTCCGATCCGGGACAACCGATTTCGCAGCCTTGTTGGCCGGTACCGCCGGCAGATCGACATCCGGTTTCGCCCCCGTGGCTTTCCAGGCACCGAAATATTTTTCGACCGCAGCTTTCGCTTCATCGGGCCTGATCTTGCC
Source organism: Gammaproteobacteria bacterium (assembly GCA_050739495.1). Lineage (GTDB taxonomy): Bacteria > Pseudomonadota > Gammaproteobacteria > Natronospirales > REEB76 > DASSKW01. Next base: position 1,011 of record JBOIBL010000110.1, read on the forward strand.
GATCACCACGATCGTGGTCATATCCGGACGGAATACCTGCTGATAATAATGCTGAACATCATCCAGTTTGAGTTGCATGATGCTCTGAGGCGTCGCTTCGCGCAGGGCCGGATCACCTTTTGGCAACAAGGCTTGATCGAACGCACGCTCGAACAGATAACCGGGACTTTGCAATTGACCCGCCTGAGCGCGCGCGGTTTGCATCTGCACAATCTTGAACGCCTGCGCTGGCAAGGCGGGATGCAGTTCCACATCGGCCAGTAGCTGCAAGCCGCGTGTGAACTGGGCCGCTGGCGTCTTGAGCGAGAATGAGGTGCCGAAATCGGCGCTCGCCGCGATATCGTCCAGTGCCGTTACCAATTGCACACGATTCAGGTCAGGACTGCCGTATTCAAACAAACCATCGAGCACGCCTGAAACGCCTTCCTGCCCTTTCGGCTGTTGCAGATCGGCCTGGTTGCGAATGCCGCCGAACACGCTCACCGTGTCGCTGACATTCTCGGAACGCACGATCAGTTTGATGCCGTTCGGCAATACACTCACCACCGGCGCAGCCGCGGCTTTCGGCACACTCAGACGCGACAGTGCGGTCTTGGCCCAATCCGGCAACGGTACCGGTTTGCTGGTGCCGCTTCCGAACGCTTCGGCGCCGCCGAAACCCTTGCCTGCCACCGGCTTGCCGGAGGATTCCGGAGTCAGGATTGCAGTGATGGCGTGATCCTGATTCAGGTATTCCTTCGCTACCCGGTTCACATCGGCGACCGTGACCTTGTCGAGCGCCGCGACCAGATCTTCCGGTGCCTGTCGGCCCTGCAAAGTCAGCGCGCTGGACCAAGCATTCGCCAGTCCCGATACGGAATTTTTCTCGAACTCGAACGAAGCGATCTCGCTCTTCTTGGACGCCGCCACCAGGTCCGCCGGTACACCCTGCTTTACCGTCTGTTGCAAACGCGCCTGGATTTCCTTGGCTAAGGCCGCAGAATCGCCGCCTTTCGGAAACACGCCGATGGCGAACCCGAGCCCGGCATCGGGCATCGCATTGCCCTGGAATCCTGCGTACAAGGCCTTGCCTTCCGGCACCAGCGCATACAGATTGCCGCGCTGGCTGCCCAACACATCGGCCAGAATCACACCCGCCGCATAATCCGGACTCTTGTAACCCGGTATGCGGAACGAAGTCAGGGTCAGGCCGTACGGCAGATCGGTCGGCAACTTCAGCGTCTGCGCTTTCACCTTGCCGAGTTTGATCGGTGTGCGCTTCGGCAGCTGTTTGGCCGGGATATCCGCAAACAGCGTCTCGACCTGTTTCAGCGCCTGTTTCGGATCCACATCGCCGACGATTACCAGGATCGCGTTATTCGGCGCATACCAGGTGTCATAGAATTTCTTCAGATCCTTGGCCGTGGTCTTGTCGAAGGAAGGCCGCGTTCCCAGCGCATCGTGCGCATACGGCGTGCCCTTGAACATCGCGGCCAGTAATTGTTTGTAGAACAGATAGGTCGGGCTGGACAGATCGCGCGCCACTTCCTGCTCGATGGCGCCGCGCTCTTTCTCCCAATCCTTCTGAGTCGCGTCGATACCGCGCATCCGGATCGAAGCGATATGCAGTGCCACGCCCAGGTCTTCCGCCGGCACCGTGAAGAAATACTGGGTGATGGTCTGCTGGGTATCGGCGTTGGCGTAACCGCCCATCGCCGCCGTGATGTTCATCAGCTGGTCCGAGCTGAGCCCCGGGTTGCCGCGGAACATGGTGTGCTCCAGCGCATGCGCCGTACCTGGAAAGCCGGCTGGCGCCTCATTCGAACCCACCAGATAATTCATCTCGGTAGTCACCACCGGCGCCAGCGTGTTCTTCACAATCACGACCTTGAGGCCGTTCTTGAGCGTGGCACGCAGCACATCCGGCTTGTCGGCCGCACTGGCTGTGAAAGAGATGAAAAAAGCCGGCATCACAGCCAGCAGCATTACCGCCGCCTTGCGGAACATGGACATCATTGAAATCCCCCGAAATCTGATTGAATAAGATGGAAGCCCTGTCTGGGCCCGCGGACTATGCCAAAACACCGCGCATTATTCAAATTCAGCTGAGTCGAGCCCTATAGCGCGGGCTCGTTTGTACTACGAGGTATAGCCCAGATTCGGCGCCAGCCAACGCTCGGCGGTGGCGAGGTCCATGCCTTTGCGTTTGGCATAGTCGGCGACCTGATCGCGATTGATCTTGCCAACCGCGAAGTAACGCGATTGCGGGTGCGAGAAGTAGAAACCGCTGACCGCTGCGGCTGGCCACATGGCGTAACTCTCGGTGAGTTTGATGCTGGCGCGGCGTTCGGCATCCAGCAGTTGCCAGATGGCGCCCTTCTCGGTTTGTTCCGGGCAGGCAGGATAACCCGGCGCCGGACGGATACCTTTGTAT
>JBOIBL010000111.1:0-1672 GCA_050739495.1 Gammaproteobacteria bacterium
CCCATAGACGCCGGACTGCCGCTTACTATACCGGAGTGGCCCGCAGCCAGGTTTGCGCTGCGAAACCCTGGCAATCGCGCGCACTTGATACATACTTAAGGCTGCCGGGCAGGGGCGGCATTCATCCATATCAATACGGGGATAGTCACCATGTACATGCATCACTACGCACCTTTTCTGTTTGCCGGCTGGGCCATCGGCTTCTGGATCATCGGCCTGGTCATCGCAATCCTGTATCTGATCACACTGTTCAATGTGTTGAATGCGGTCGCGCCGGCCAATCGCAAGCTGGAGCCGGGGTTGGTATTCCTGTTGTTGATCCCGCTGTTTAACCTGGTGTGGAACTTCATCGTAATCGGCAAATTGCGCGATTCGCTGCAGGCGGAATACACCGCGCGTGACCTGCAGGGTGACGGTTTCGGTTACGGCGTCGGTCTGGCCATGTGCATCCTGGTGGCGTGCGGGATCATCCCGATTCTGAATTTATTGACCGGCATCCCTGCGTTGATATGCTGGATCATCTTCTGGGTGAAGATGGCCGGTTATCGCAAGACGCTGGCTGCGGCAGCAGCTGCCTGATCCATGGCCTTGTAGCCATGCGCGGACGGGCTTCGGCCCGTCCGTGTTTTTATGCGCCGCGACGAACTCTATATAATGTTGCGCAACGTCCTCACTTGCCGGCCTGAATGAGCTTTACCAATCCCGCCCCCGAGCAGATCCGCGCCTTGCTGAAACGTGCGCGCAGTATCGCTGTGGTCGGCTTGTCACCGAATCCGGGGCGTCCGAGTTACGGTGTGGCGAAAGCGATGCAGGGTTTCGGTTACCGGATCATCCCGGTGCGTCCGGCCATCGAATCGATGCTGGGCGAGAAAGCATATCCGGATCTGCGCCACCTGCCCGGCCCGGTGGATATCGTGGATGTGTTCCGGGCACCGGAACATGTCGCGGCAATCGTGGACGACTGCATCGCACTCAAGCTGCCCGCCATCTGGCTGCAGGAAGGTGTAGTGGACGCGGCCGCCGCGGAGCGCGCCCGGGAAGCCGGTATCATGGTGGTCATGGACCGGTGTATATATAAGGACTATCGCGCCTTCGCGCAGGAACCCTGAAACGATGAAACTCGCATTCACCAAGATGGAAGGGTTGGGCAACGACTTCATGGTCATCGATGCCATGCAGACGCCGGTGCAGCTCGATCTGGCCGCAATCCGCCGGCTTGCTGATCGCCGCCTCGGGGTCGGCTTCGACCAGTTGTTGCTGATTGAGAAACCGGAACACACATCCAGCGTGGCCCGGTTCCGCATCTACAACGCCGACGGCGGCGAGGTGGAACAATGCGGCAATGGCGCACGCTGCGTGGGCCGTTTCCTGATGGAAGCGGGCCGCACTGCGGGGCGCACCGAATTCACTTTGGAAACGCTGGGTGGTGAACTGGTCGCCGATGTGCACGACATCCGCAACGTGCGCGTGAACATGGGCGTACCGATACTGGAACCGGCACAGATCCCGTTCGAGGCGCGTCAGCGCGAAGTCAGTTACAAACTGGATGTAAACGGCAAGAACCATGAGATCGGTGCGGTCTCGATGGGCAATCCGCATGCCATCCTGGATGTGCCGGATGTCGATATCGCTCCGGTCGCGGAACTGGGTCCCAAGATCGAACACCACCCGC
>JBOIBL010000112.1:0-3055 GCA_050739495.1 Gammaproteobacteria bacterium
TGTCTGCGGGCAGCTTGTAGACAGCGGTAAGCAGTTCCCACGCATACTTGATGGCATCACGCTTGAAGTAATCGCCGAAACTGAAATTGCCCAGCATCTCGAAGAAGGTGTGATGCCGCGCGGTGTAACCGACGTTCTCCAGATCGTTGTGCTTGCCGCCGGCGCGCAGGCATTTCTGGCTGCTGGTGGCACGCAGGTAGTCGCGTTTGTCGCGGCCTAAAAATACGTCCTTGAACTGAACCATGCCGGCGTTGGTGAACAGCAGGGTCGGATCGTTGGCGGGCACCAACGGGCTCGACGCGACGATGGTGTGCCCTTTCGAAGCGAAATAATCGAGGAAGGCCTGGCGGATTTCGTTACTGGTTTTCATAAAGAAGTCAGGAGTAAGGAGTTAGGGGTAAGGAGAAATACAATAAGACCACGGCACTTTATCGCTTTGCTCCTCACTCCTCACCCCTCACTGAATAAATTGGGTTCATTCATCCAACTCAACATCGCCATCGAGCGCTGCTCTTATCGCGTCCATCGAGAAGCCGCGCTGCTGCAAAAAACGCGCCTGCCGGGCGCGTTCTGCATAATCCCGTGGCGGTGCTGCGCCGAAGCGCTTGCGGCGCACTCTGGCGGCATTCGCGGCCCAGCTTTCGGCTTGCTCCATGAGCATGGTTTCGACCAGCCTCTCATCCACGCCCCGAGCGCGCAACTCGTCACGGATTTTAACCGGTCCGCTGCCACGGCGCGCACGGCTGGCGACAAACTCTTCCACGAAACGGGTATCGGACAGGAGGTTTTCCGCCGCGAGTACGGCGACCACAGTGGCGACTGCCTCGCGCTGATAGCCGCGCGAGGTCAGTTTCGAGGTGATTTCCTGGACGGAATGCTCACGGCGTACCAGCAGGCGCAGCGCCACGGCGCGAATCCGCGCCGGGTCGCTGGCATCCTCGCCTTCAGGCTTCTTCGGCTTCGACAGGCTCACTGACCGGCGCCGCCTTCACCTTCTTCGGCAGGAGTTTCTCGCGGATGCCGGCCTCGATCTCGGCGGCAACCTCGGGGTTCTGGAGCAGATATTCGCGTGCCTGTTCCTTGCCCTGGGCAATCTTCTTGCCCTGGTAGCTGTACCAGGCGCCGGCCTTGTCCACCAGACCTTGCGCCACACCCAGCTCGATGACTTCACCGGCGCGGGAAATGCCCTGGCCATACAGGATCTCGAACTCAGCCTGTCTGAACGGGGGAGCGACTTTGTTCTTCACCACTTTCACGCGGGTCTCGTTACCGATGACCTCGTCGCCTTTCTTGATGGAGCCGGTGCGGCGGATGTCGAGCCGGACCGAAGCATAGAACTTGAGCGCATTGCCGCCGGTGGTGGTTTCGGGGTTGCCGAACATCACGCCGATCTTCATGCGGATCTGGTTGATGAAGATCACCAGCGTATTGGAACGCTTGATGTTGGCAGTGAGCTTGCGCAATGCCTGCGACATGAGCCGGGCATGCAGACCCATGTGCGAATCGCCCATCTCGCCTTCGATCTCGGCCTTGGGCGTGAGCGCCGCCACCGAATCCACCACCACCACGTCCACCGCCGCCGAGCGCACCAGCATGTCGGCGATTTCCAGGGCCTGTTCGCCGGTATCCGGCTGTGAGATCAGCAGATCATCCACGTTCACGCCGAGCTTGCCGGCATAAGTCGGATCGAGTGCGTGCTCGGCGTCCACGAACGCCGCCGTCCCGCCGATCTTCTGGATCTCGGCGATCACCTGCAGGGTCAGGGTGGTCTTGCCGGACGATTCCGGTCCGTAGATCTCGACCACCCGGCCGCGCGGCAGCCCGCCGACGCCCAAGGCGATATCAAGGCCCAGAGACCCGGTGGATACCACGTCCACGTCCCGGGAGGCGGCATGATCGCCAAGACGCATCACCGAACCCTTCCCGAACTGCTTCTCGATCTGGCTCAATGCGGCAGCCAGGGCCTTCTTTCTGTTGTCGTCCATGGGACACCCTTCGCGTATGTAGTTAGTGATAAAGAGTATAACTGGTTAAAAACACAGTAGTCGCATTATTCCATAGATTCTGCTCGGCGTGGAGTCAGCGGCCACTTCTGGAGTATTAAATAGTCGCTACCCTCCGGATGTGTCACGGAACGGACCAGGACGAAGGCCGTGGCCGGCCACTGAACCGGGGTCACCGGGCCAAACTCGCCCGGTTTGCCGACCTTGCGGGCCAGGGTTACGTGCGGCATGAAGGGCTTGATGTCCAGTTTCAGCCCACTGGCCTGCAATCCCGATATCAGTTCCCTAGCCAGGCGCTGGGCCGCTTCGGGCACCCGGCTGGCGCCCAGCCAGACCACTCGCGGCTTAGGCCAGAAGCCCAGCCGATCCAGGGTCAGGTCGAACGCCTCGCTCCGGATACCGCCGGCCACTTCGCGGGCGATCGCCGCATCGGCGGGCACCAGACTGCCCAGAAAAGCCAGGGTGATATGAAAGTTCTCGGCCGGGACCGGTTTCCCACCGCTGATTTTGGCCGCCTGCCGGGTCGCCTTATAGATGGTATGGCGCAGCGCTGCATCCGGCCACAAGGCAAAAAACAGACGCTCGGTCTCAGTCGAGCCCATCCACCAGCCCCTGCAGGGCTGTCAGCACCGCAGCCCGCCGCACCGCCTCACGGTCACCGCCAAAATGGCAACACTTCACGCTGACGCTCCGATTCGCCCAGGCCCAGGCGATCCAGACCAGACCTACGGGTTTGTCAGCACTGCCCCCCGCCGGCCCGGCGATGCCACTCACTGCCACCGCCACCTGCGCCTGACTGTGACGCAGCGCGCCGGCCGCCATCTCGCGTACCGTCTGCTCCGAGACCGCGCCGTGCAGACTCAGGGTTTCCGCGCTCACACCCAGCGCATCCTGTTTTGCAGCATTGCTGTAGGTGACGAATCCACGCTCGAACCACTCGGAACTGCCAGCGATGTCGGTCAGACACTTGGCGATCCAGCCACCGGTACAGGATTCCGCGGTCGCGAGTTTGAGTTCGCGCGCCAGCAGACGCTGCGCGAGCTTTACCGCCA
>JBOIBL010000113.1:0-4049 GCA_050739495.1 Gammaproteobacteria bacterium
GCCACGCGCTGAAGCGCGTGGCCTCCGCGTTTTAAGGAAGCAATTTAAAGATGGCACGCATTCATATAGAACTCCCGGAACAGTTCCCGTTCAGCACCGAGCTGGAGGTGCGGGTGGGGGATTTGAACTACGGCAATCACCTCGGCAACGACCAGGCGCTGGGCCTCATCCATGAAGCACGCCGTCGCTACTTGCGTGCGCTGAACCTCGAAGAGATCGCCGCCGATGGCAGCGGGTTGGTGATCGCGGATGCCGCGCTCATATATCGGGCCCAGGCATTCTACGGCGAGCGGCTCCACATCCAGGTCGCAGCAGGGGATTTCTCCAGCCGGGGCTGTGATTTCTACTACCGCCTCAGTCAACTGGATACGGATCGCGATGTGGTGCATGCCAAGACCGGCGTGGTGTGCTTCGATTTCCGCTCACAGAAAGTCGTCAGCATGCCCGCGGCCATGCGCAAGGCACTCGGCGCACCCGCCGGCGGCCGGTAAATGGATGTTGAGGTATAGTAATAAAGTTGCCTGTCTCTATATTAACTGCATCGAGTCGCGTCCAACCATCACACAGCAGGTGAATGCCCCGTGACCGCATTAGTCTGGATCCTGATCTTCCTCGCCGGCAGCATCGCGCTCATGTATCAGCGCGTGTCGTTGCTGGCCGCGACCGGTGCTTACCTGGTCTATCTGCTCATCTATACCGCCATCGGGACCGGACCCTACTGGCTGGCACTGCTGTTCTGGATCGTGTTCCTGGGGCTCGCCGTTCTGCTCAACATCCGCGACCTGCGCCGGCAATGGATCAGCAAACCGTTGCTGGAACTGTTCCGCAAGGTCATGCCCGAGATGTCGGAGACCGAGGCTGCCGCCCTCGAGGCCGGTACCGTGTGGTGGGATGGCGAACTGTTCAGCGGCCGTCCGGACTGGAACAAGCTGTTGGAAGTCCCGGCACCGAAACTCGCGGATGAGGAACAGCGCTTCCTCGACAATGAAGTCGAAGAACTGTGCGGAATGCTGGACGAATGGAAGATCACCCATGAATGGGGCGACTTGCCACCGGAAGTCTGGAATTACCTGAAGAGCAAGGGCTTCTTTGCGTTCATCATCCCGAAACGCTACGGCGGCAAGGAATTCTCGGCTTTGATGAATTCCGAAACGCTGGCCAAGATCGGCACCCGCAGCGCCACCGCCGCGTCCATCTGTGCAGTGCCGAATTCGCTCGGCCCCGCCGAGCTGCTGCTCCGCTACGGTACCGAGGAACAAAAGGATCATTACCTGCCGCGGCTTGCGTCGGGCGAGGATGTGCCGTGTTTCGCGCTTACCTCACCGAATGCCGGGTCCGATGCCGGTTCCATCACCGATTACGGCATCGTCTGCAAGGACAAATGGCAAGGCAAGGAAGTCGTCGGTATCCGGCTCAACTGGGACAAGCGCTACATCACGCTGGCCCCGGTCGCCACGGTGCTGGGACTGGCATTCAAACTTTACGATCCGGAACACCTTGCGGGCGACAAAGACGAATACGGTATTACCTGCGCGTTGATCCCGGTGGACCTGCCGGGCATTACCATCGGCCGGCGGCATTTCCCGCTCAACATTCCGTTCCAGAACGGACCCACTCAGGGCAAGGACGTGTTCGTGCCGCTGGATTTCATCATCGGTGGCATGAAGATGGCCGGCCAGGGCTGGCGCATGTTGATGGAATGTCTGGGCGCCGGTCGCGCGATCTCGCTGCCGTCCAACACCACGGGCGGTGCGCGCGCCGCGGTTTACACCACCGGCGCCTACTCGCGGGTGCGCAAGCAGTTTCATCTGCAGATCGCCAAGTTCGACGGCATCGATGAAGTGCTGGGTCGGATGGGCGGCATGTTGTATGCGATGGAGTCGGTGCGGACCATGACTGCCGCTTCCATCGATCTCGGTCAGGCGCCGGCAGTCTGTGCGGCGATTTCCAAATATCACGTCACGGAAATGGCACGCGTCGTCGCCAACGATGCCATGGACATACACGGCGGCAAGGGCATCCAGCTCGGTCCGCGCAATTATCTGGCGCGCGGCTATGAATCGGTGCCGGTTGCGATCACAGTGGAAGGCGCCAACATCCTGACCCGGAACCTGATGATCTACGGACAGGGCGCGATCCGCTGTCATCCTTACGTGCTGAAGGAGATGCGTGCAGCCGGTATGGAAGATCATGCTGCAGCATTGCAACAATTCGACGACGCCCTGTTCGGTCACGCCGGTCTTGCCATGAGCAACGCCGCACGGTCCCTGGTGCTCGCACTGAGCAGCGCGAAGTTCACACGCGTCCCGATCGAGGAGCCAACCCGGCGCTATTACCAGCACATCAACCGTTTCAGCGCGTCGTTCGTGCTGGCGTCGGATGCTGCGATGCTGACGCTGGGCGGTGCACTCAAGCGCAAGGAGAAACTCTCGGCGCGGCTCGGTGACATGCTGAGCGCGATGTATATCGCGTCCGCCGTGCTCAAGCGCTTCGAGGACCAGGGCCGCCCGCGGGAAGATCTGCCGTTGGTGGAATGGGCCTGCCGGCAGGCGCTGTATCACTTGCAGGAACAGATGCATGGTTTCCTGCGCAACTTCCCCAATCGCTTCATCGCCGCGATACTGCGTTTTTTGATCTTCCCGCGCGGGCGCACCTATTCCGCACCGAGCGATGAACTCGGGCATCGTATCGCGGAGCTCGTGAGTACGCCGAATGCCGCTCGCGAACGTCTGATGCAGAACCTGTACAAGGGCGACAAGCAATCGGCGGTGGGCCTCTACGACGAGGCGCTGGAACTCGCGCTGCGGCTTGAACCGCTGGAGCGGAAGATCCATGTCGCCATCCGCAGCGGCGCGCTCAAGGTGGCACCGGGTGATTCGGAAATCCTGATGGCAGAAAAAGCCGGTGTGGTAACCAGTCAGGAAGCAAAGTCATTGCTGCGGCTGGAAGAACTGACCCAGGAGATCATCGCGGTGGATGACTTTGCCCCCGATGAGTTGGGCACCAAGCCGTTTCGTAGCAAACCCAAACGCGCCAGCTGATCGGTGATGATTGATCGAATAAGACCTGCAATGCAGGTCTTATTTTCATGGGAAATGCGATGCACCAAATGACTGAAGACACGGTCATCTACGAAGTGACCCTCGAAGTGGACCCCACCATCGTCGAGCGATTCGACCGTTGGCTGACTACCCATATGCAGGACATGCTCCAGTTCCCCGGGTTTCGGGAGGCGCGCCTGTTACCTGTATCCGAACAGGCACCGCTGGCGACATCTGGCTGGCTGACGCGCGTGGTGCAGTATACGGTTGCAAGTCAGGCTGATCTGGATACCTATTTCCGCGATCATGCATCGCGCATGCGTGCCGAAGGAATCGAACGCTTCGGCGACAGGTTTCGCGCCAATCGCATAGTGCTCCCGGCATCCGGTTCGCTGCCCGGAGCACCTGCTCCGTCTTCGACATTGCACTGTCTGAACTGCGGCACGCTGCTGATCGGAAAATACTGCAGCGAATGCGGGCAACCAAACCATACCTACGTCGCGCCGTTGTGGGAAACAGTCGAGGAATTCTTTGGCAACCATTTCGGTTTCGACACCAGGTTCTTCCACAGTATCGTACCGCTGCTGATCCGGCCCGGATTCCTGACCCGCGAATATTGTGCCGGCCGACGCGAGCGCTATATAAAGCCGTTGCGCCTGTATCTGTTCAGCAGCATCCTGTTCTTCTTCTGCGCCGCATGGTTGCTTCCCCCCACGCAAATGCATATGCCGAAACCGGGAACCGAGCAACCCGCCGATGCACGCAAAAATCTGCAGAACGCCATCGCCCAGATCAATAAAAGCCCGGGCATGAACGCTACCCAGAAAGCGGCGCTGACTGCCACCCTGCAGTCACAACTGGACACAATGGACAAGAATCACGCCAAGGCGGGTAACCCGGTTCCCGAAGAGACATTGAAACTCGATGATCACGACAACATCGACGCCGTCAACACCGGTAACTCGGAATTCGCACGCAAACTGGGGATCAGGATCAAGAAAATCCAGG
>JBOIBL010000114.1:0-16926 GCA_050739495.1 Gammaproteobacteria bacterium
TTGATCCGTCGAATGCTTTCGGCAAAGGGCGAACCTGGCAGGCACTCGATACGTCGTTCGCTTTCACTGTCACGGGCACGTTGAATTGTTCGGGCAGTATCGCGGGACTCAGCTTCAGTGAGAAGAAGGGCGTCGTGAAAGCCGGTGCATCCGGTAGTGTCACAGTGAGTTTTGCTGCTGGAAATATTGCTGCGGGTAATTACACGACCGCATTGTGTGTGACCGGCAATGACCCTGTGCATCCGCTGATCACCGTGCCGGTATCAGTGACGGTATCGGCAGCTACTTCAAATAAATCATCCAGCGGCGGTGGTGGCCTGGGTCTGATCGTGTTGTTTGGGCTCGGGCTGGCCGGTATGCGCCGTCGCTGGAGTTAAGTGCGACGACAATTGATAGTGTTGAAAACGGGGCTGACATGTCAGCCCCGTTTTTTTTACGCTCAATCCGGTCTCAGAGCCAGCCTTTCTGACGGGCGATGCGCGCGGCTTCGATGCGATTGTTGGCACCCAGTTTGCCGATGGCTTCGGAAAGATAGTTACGGATGGTGCCTTCGGACAGGAACAATTGTCTGGAGATATCGGCGCTGCTGAGCCCTTCACCGGCTAGGCGCAGAACCTGGCGTTCCCGGTCGTTGAGTGGATCCTCATTGTCCCAGGCGGCGGTAGCCAGTTCCGGTGCGATCACCTTGCCGCCGCGGTGCACGGTGCGGATCGCATCCGCGAGTTGTTCGGCCGGTGCATCCTTGAGCAGATAGCCACGCACTCCGGCATCCAGCGCACGACGCAGATAACCGGGGCGCGCGAAAGTGGTGACGATGATCACGCGTGCAGTATGCCCGCGTTGTTTCACCGCGTCGGCGAACTCGAGTCCGGTCATGCCCGGCATCTCGATATCCGTTACGATCACATCGGGGTGTAATTTTTCAGCAAGCTGCAAGGCATCCTTGCCGTTGGTGGCGCGGCCGATCACCTTGATGTCCTGCTCCATGTCCAGCAAGGCGGCCAGGGCGCCCAGGATGAGAGACTGATCTTCGGCGATCAGGACGCTGATACTCATGTAGCCGATACTGCCAGTTTCATTTCGGTGGATAACGCATCCTGAAACAGTGGCAGGGTCGCGATCACGCGGGTACCGGTATCGTCGGATTCGATATCGAGATTACCGCGCAAGCTGGCCAGACGTTCGCGCATCCCCTTGATGCCGTTCCCCGCCCGGATCCGGCCGCCGCGTCCGTCATCGCTGATGCACAGACTGGCATGTGCACCGTCACAGGAAAGTTTCACGTTGCAATGCCGCGCCGCGGCATGACGCACCACATTGGTTATCGCTTCACGCAGCACCAGCGCGAACAGATTGTCGTGAGAAGGCGGGCAATCGTGATTGGTGGCAAGTTCGGAGGTGAGCTCGACCTTGGCGGTATTCAGTGCGATGCGCGCGATGGCCATTTCGCCTACCAGGCCACCGCTACGGTAACCCCCCACCGCTTCGCGCACTTGCCGCAATGCGCCGCGTGAGACCGCTTCCAGCTCGCGTATCTCGCGCGCAGCCGAGTCCATGTCGCGTTCCGCAAGTTTGGCCGCGAGTTCCGCCTTGACAGTGATGAGGGTGAGGGTATGTCCCAGCAGGTCGTGCAGGTCGCGGGCGATGCGTTCGCGTTCGGCGGCTGCGGCGAGCCGCCGGATCTCGTCCTGGGATTCATCTATAGCGCGTCGTTTGGCGTCGTCATCGGCGAACCAGGCATTACCCAGCCCGATGATGCCACCGATGATGACGGTAGGCAGCCAGAACCAGACCGAGTGCGCGTAGCCTGCGTAGGGCATGAAATACAGGACCAGAGCTTCCACCAGGAATCCGCCCAGCACCAGGGCAAGTGCGGCCAGGCTTTTACGCAGCGTGCGGTAATGTGCGGTCAGCGCCGCGGCGTAGATGACGAAGGTATGACCGGTGCCGGTGTAGAGGACGAAGACGTAACCGAGTGTGGCGATACCGGCCAGCAAGCCGGCCAGTTGCCGCTGGTTACAGTTGTAACTGCGGAAATACAGCAACAGGAATACGATTGCAGCCCCGATGGAGAGGGTCCATTTAGTCGCGTCCCATGCCGGCATCCCCGGCCATCGTATGAAGAAGAAACCCAGATAAAGCAGCCAAAGGTAAGGCGTCCAACCGGCCCAGGGAGCGTTGGGTAGCAACCGGCGGTGCACCCGCAGCAAGGGCCTGCTGATATGCGATCCGATTCTGGCAAGCAAGGGTTGCATGGGGGTTAGCGTATCACCAGTGTTGTACCAAGTGTCCGGCTCACTGGACGGGCGCCGTGCGGCGTGGCCAGCGGATAAATTGCTGCGGGTTGCGTAAAAGACAGCTCATAGCATGGATGTGGCGGCTTCCGGCAGCCAGTTCCAGGCGTCAGAATTTTGGCGTGACGATTGTCATACCAGAGGCCGCACGAGCAACCGGCGGAGCTTCAGTTGATCAGACGCAGCGCATATGGATATCGGTATTCCACACCCTTGGATGCTTCCACGGCGGCGATGACGATGAATACCAGATCGAAGATCACCAGCGCCCAGAGCAGGAAGAAACCGATGATCAAGAGCATCAGCACGCAACAGATTATCGCCCAGATGGCGACCGTGATCTGGAAATTCAGTGCTTCCTTGCCCTGCGAATTTACGAACGGCAGCTCGTCCTTCTTGACCAGCCACACGATCAACGGCCCGATGATGGAGCCGAACGGGATGACGAATCCGGCCAATGCGCTCAGGTGAGCTGCCATCCCCCAGTTGCGTTCTGCTTCGGTTGCCATGTGTGTATCTCCAGATGAGTTGAGTCGAACTCCGTCCGCACCCGCCCCCACGGAAATTGACGGCTCATGACCAGCCTGCCGATTTGAGAAGGACTTGGCAAGTTTGATGTGCCGGCTGGGTTAACATGAGCCGGCTTTCCCCTGGCCCCTCACCTGGGAGTGATCATGAAGCGTCTTGCGCTGCGCTCGCTGGCCGTACTTTGCGTGCTCATCCTTCTGGTGTTTCTCGGTGGCTGGCTGTTCCTCAAGGGGGGTGCGCCGCAGCTGGATGGACGACTCGCCATGGCGGGTCTCAAGGCGCCCGTCACGGTGACCCGCGACGCGCTGGGTGTACCGGTGATCCATGCCACCGACCGCGAGGATGCGGCCCGGGCGCTCGGCTTCCTGCATGCCCAGGACCGATTTTTCGAGATGGATCTGATGCGGCGGCTGGCTGCCGGTGAATTGTCGGCACTGGTGGGACCGGGAGCGATCGAGCTCGACAAATCGCATCGGCTTTACCGCTTGCGCAGTGTGGCGGAGCAAGTAATCGCACAAGCCACACCGAAACAGTGGGCGATGCTGGACGCCTATACACAAGGCGTCAATGCCGGACTCAAGGCACTGCATACCTGGCCATTCGAATACGGCATCCTGATGACGCGCCCGCAACCCTGGCGGCCCGAGGATTCGGTGCTGGTGATCTATGCCATGTATTTCAATCTGCAAAGCCCGGCCGACCGGCGCGAATCGGATCTGGCATTGATGCGCAACATGTTGCCGGCGGCGCTGTTCAATTTCCTCAATCCCGCAGGCACCCGTTGGGATGCGCCCTTGCATGGGGATGCCTACGGACACGCGCCGATCCCGGGCAGGGACGTGGTGGATCTGCGCAGGCAGCCAGCGGCCGTGATGAAGACCCAAACGCAGGCATCGTTGCAGGCAGTGCACCGCGATATCGGCAGCAACAATTTCGCAGTTGCAGCTACGCATGGCGCGAATGGGCATGCAATTCTGGTCAACGATATGCATCTCGGCCTTTCGGTGCCGAACATCTGGTACCGGGCCCAGCTCGATTACCCGGACCCGGAACACGCCGGGCAGCAGATTACGGTCACCGGTGTGACGCTGCCCGGAATGCCGGTAGTCGTGGCGGGTAGTAATGAACATGTGGCCTGGGGCTTTACCAACAGCTATGGAGATTGGGTGGATTTGGTGCAACTGCATACCGATCCGACCGATCCCACCCGCTACCTGGCCGCCGACGGGTGGCACAGCTTCACGCATCACCAGGAAATCATCCGCGTCAAACATCAGCACAGTGTCAATTTCGACGTCACCGATACGATCTGGGGTCCGGTAGTGGGTCAGGGGCATGACGGGGTGATGCGGGTTTCGCATTGGGTGGCGGAGGATCCGGCGGCGACCAATCTGGAACTGGGTGCGATGGATTCCGCAGGCGATATACATGCAGCGATGGCGGTCGCGAATCGCGCCGGCATCCCGGCGCAGAACTTCGTGGTGGCGGATGCAGCCGGGCATATCGCCTGGACCATCGCCGGGCGGATCCCGGTGCGCAGTGGTTACGATCCGCAATTCCCGGCTTACTGGGATAAACCCGGCATCGGCTGGACCGGTTGGCTCGCGCCGGACAAATATCCGCGTATCGTCGATCCCGCGAACGGACGGCTGTGGACCGCCAATGCGCGCGTGGTGGACGGCGATATGCTCAAGCGGATCGGTGACGGCGGTTATGATCTGGGTGCGCGTGCGCAGCAGATACGTGACGATCTCCTGGCCCAGGATAAATTTGCACCGACCGATCTGCTGAATATAGAGCTCGATGACCGGGCGGTGTTCCTGGGGCGTTGGCGTTCGCTGCTGTTAAGGCTGCTCACGCCTGAACGCGTCATGCGTGATCCCAAACGGGACGAATTCCGGCGCGATGTCGAGGCATGGGGCGGGCGCGCAGCAGTGGATTCGGTCGGTTATCGTCTGGTGCGCGATTTTCGCTCGCGCGTGGACGATGTGATCTTCAATGCCTTGCTTGTACCCTGTAAAAAAGCCGATCCGGATTTCGATTATCACCATCTCACCCAGCGCGAAGCGCCGCTGTGGGCGTTGGTGATGCAGCAACCGATGAATCTGCTCGATCCACGTTACCGCTCATGGGACGAGTTGTTATTAGCGGCGGTGGATCACGTAATAGATGAGTTGTGGATACCAGACAGTGGCTTGGCGACCCGTACCTGGGGTGAGCAAAATACTGTTCGCATCCGGCAACCACTCAGCCAGGCATTGCCTTTCCTCGGGCATTGGCTGGATATGGCGCCGGTGCAGTTGCCGGGCGACAGCAACATGCCGCGCGTGCAGGGAGTCGACTTCGGAGCTTCGGAGCGCATGGTAGTGGAACCGGGGCATGAACAGGACGGTATCTTCGAGATGCCGACCGGGCAGAGCGGTTATCCGTTGTCGCCGTTTTATCGCAATAGCGAGCCTGCCTGGGAACAGGGACAAGCCACGCCGTTCCTGCCTGGCGAGGTCATGCACACACTGAGATTGCAGCCGGGGAAATGACCCTCCTGTAACTGCGCGGGATCACCGGAGTCAGAGTATACCGGTAGAGATATTGCTGTTATCCGGCATCGCCGATAGCTGCTGCCGGCTTTCGATCCAGTCGATCAATACATTCAACTCACGCACGTCTTCGCGTGCATTGCGGGCTTCCAGTTCGTGAACGCAGATTCCCTGCTCGGAAGCATGCACGTAATTCTGGGTGTCGCGGAACGTCGCGACGAATGGGATCTCGAGCGTGTCGAGGAAGCGGCGCAGCTTGTCATACATCTGGGTATTTTTCTTGACCCGGTTGGCAATCACGGCGACCCGACCCGCACGACGCTCGATGCGACCGGCGATCAGCAGATCGGCGATACAACGCGAAGCCGCGTGGATATCGATATCTGACGGCAGTACCGGGATCAGGATCGCGTCGGCACCGCGGGTTATTTCCTGCAGGCGCATCGGTTCCAGACCGGCGGGCGTGTCCACGATCAGACGTTCGGTACCAGGTGGAATCCGCAACTGGAAACTGCGGGTGACGCGAGCGCCACGCTCGACACCCTGGATGCCGGTCACTGGAGCGCGTTTCTGGCCCCGGTTGGCAAGCCAGCGCAGGCTGGAGCCTTGCGGGTCCATATCAAGAATCGCGGTATGAAAATCGTGAGAGGCGTAATAACCGGCCAGATTGGTGGAAAGCGTGGTTTTGCCGCAGCCACCCTTAGCATTCAATACCACGATACGCAGCAATGGACGTATGGCACGCGGCGCACGTTCAGGCTCCGCCGGCCTGGGCAGCGGCTGCGTCGACATCGGGTTGTTACGCCACAAATTCAGGTTTGACATGCAAGTCAGTTTCCCCGCTCGGGACAGTCAAGTCGAGCGATTGCTTCAAGAATCCAAGCCATCATCTTGAATATACATAAGTTTAGTCGCTTGTACGGGGACGTCCAGCCTATTTAACCGTAATCTAGAGAACCTGCTCGTCGAGGTTGTGCAGCACTATCCGCCGGCTGCACTTGAGCCGAATCCATCCCGGGTACACCGCTGTTAGGCCAAATCGTTGCTGGGCAGCGTACCGCTGTCGTCCACTCCCTGCCGTGACCCACATCCCAGTTAAGTTAAACCCGCACCGGTCATTACTCCGGAACCGCTGAATCGCCGGATCGAAACTGTCACCTGCTGAGGGTAGGATGACGGCGGGGCGATAGCGCGGGGAACCAAGCGGGCTGTTACAGGGGCAAGTGGCTATGCAGGAGAGACAGGAGATCAGTCGCACCGGGCAACGTCCGCGGGTCGGTCTGGTGCTGCCCGGGGGTGGCGCGCGTGCAGCCTATCAGGCCGGGGTCTTGAAAGCGGTCGCCGAAATGCTGCCGCCCGATTGCCCGAATCCCTTTCCGGTCATCGCCGGGACCTCGGCGGGAGCGATCAACGCGGCACTGATTGCCAGCCGGGCCAGGCATTTTCATGCGGGAGTCGCACATCTGGTGGGCGTCTGGGAGAACATCCGCACCGAGCGGGTATTCCGGACCGACAGCCTGACCATTCTCAAGACCGGCATGTCATGGCTGCTCACCTTGTTGCACGCCGGGATCGGCCGCTACACCCCGATCTCGCTGCTCGACAATGCGCCGCTGCGCCGCTTACTGGAAGAGCACATCGTATTTGCACATCTGCAACAGGCCCTGGACGAGGGTGCGCTGGATGCGCTCGCCATCACCGCGTCGGGTTATTCTTCGGCACGTTCGATCAGCTTCTACAAGAGTCGCGCCGGGATGCAACCATGGCATCGGATGCGTCGCCTGGGACAGCCGGCTGAATTGCGTCTCGATCACATCATGGCTTCGGTGGCGTTACCGATGATCTTCCCGGCCGTGCGTATCGGCCGGGAGTTTTTCGGTGACGGTTCCATGCGCCAATCCGCACCGCTGAGCCCGACAGTGCATCTCGGCGCGGAGCGGGTGCTGGTCATCGCGGTACGCAATGAGCATGCCAACCGGATATCGGAAAGCGATGAGGAGCCTTCCTACCCGTCATTGGGCCAGATCGCCGGTTATATGCTCGATACCCTGTTCATGGACAGTATCTACGGTGATCTGGAGCGACTCCAGCGTATCAATAATACTGTCAGCCACATCCACGACAATTCGGCGTCATTGAAGGTCATCGAGACGATGGTAGTGGTACCGAGTGAGGATATCCGTGATATCGCACAACGGCACAAGACGGAATTCCCGCGCAGTGTGCGCCTGTTGTTACGCGGTGTGGGGGGTATGCGCCGCAGTGGCAGCCAGCTGTTGAGCTATCTGCTGTTCGAGAGTGGTTACTGCCGCGAACTGGTCGAGCTCGGGTACCGGGATGGCATGGCACAAGCCGACAAACTGCTGGAGTTCATGAACAGCGAAACGGTCGCGCAGCAAAACCAGGTCATAAGCTGATCATTTCAATTCATTGTGCCGCACGATGACATCCCGACCCTCAGTCCGGAAATATTTGGCGAGGTGTTCGACCACGAAGACCGAGCGGTGAAAACCGCCGGTGCAACCCACCGAAACGGTCAGGTACTGCCGGTTGGAATCCTCGAAACGCGGAATCCAATCCTCCAGAAACCGGATCAGGTCGGCCAGGAAGTGTTGTACCGTCTTGTCCTTTTCCAGGTAATGTGCCACGGCCGGATCGCGGCCCGTGAGCGGACGCAGTGCCGCTTCCCAATATGGATTCGGCAGCCCACGGGCGTCGAAAACGAAATCGGAATCTCCCGGCAGTCCATGCCGGAAACCGAACGACTGGAACAGTAACGACAATCCCTGGCGTTCCTCGCGATGGATACGTGCGCGTACCAGTTCACGCAGTTCATGCACCGAGGTGCGGGTGGTTTCCAGTACCACGTCGGCTTCATCCGCAATGCTGCCGAGTATCTCGCGTTCGGCGCGGATCGCATCACGCAAGGGTCGACCGTCTATAGCTAACGGGTGTGG
Organism: Gammaproteobacteria bacterium; assembly: GCA_050739495.1. Taxonomy (GTDB): domain Bacteria; phylum Pseudomonadota; class Gammaproteobacteria; order Natronospirales; family REEB76; genus DASSKW01. The sequence goes on from JBOIBL010000114.1 coordinate 8,317, forward strand.
GCGGTGCGTCTCGTTGTAGCGCTTGAGCAGCGTGCTCTCGTCCGCATGCAGATACACGATCTCGCATTCGACGCCCTCGGTGCGCAGATGCCGCACGGTCCGCGGGACCTCCCGGATATCCTCGATGCGATTGCGGGCATCGATGCCTACCGCCATGTGGTTGTAGGCGGGGTTGTGGGTGAGTACCGTATCGCGGACGAAGCTTTGCAACATGCCGGCCGGCAGGTTGTCGACACAGAAATAGCCCAGATCCTCGAGCATGTGGAGGGCGACGGATTTACCTGAACCGGACAGGCCGCTGAGGATGATGAGACGCATGTTTATCAAATCAGGTTTTGTATGTGCATAAATTAGCACATTTCCATTTCAGCCGGAGCCGTGTTTTTTCGATGGTCCCGGTGGCGATCCGATGCGGTTCGCAGCCGAATGCGGCATCGTGGACGCATCGGCTAGCCGTGTGTCGTGTGGTCTAGCAAATGAAACGGCGCGCCAGAGGCGCGCCGCAGTTAAAGAGATATTGATTGATCGTCTCAGGATGTCGCCAGGGTACGCACGCTGGCGCGATCGTGATGGTTGGTGAGTTTCTCCTTGTGTTTCTTGATCTGCCGATCGAGCTTGTCGGTCAGACAATCGATCGCCGCATACATGTCCTGTTCGGTGGCATCCGCGAACAGCGTGCCGCCGTTTACCTGGATGGTTGCTTCCGCCTTGTGTTGCAGTTTCTCCACGGTCAATACCACATGAAGGCCGGTGACATGGTCGAAATGTCGCTCCAATCGTTCGAACTTGTTCTGCACGTAGGTGCGGAGCGCCGGCGTCAGGTCCACATGGTGACCGGTGATATCTATTTGCATGGTTCACTCCTCGTTGTCGTCATTCTCACCTCGTTTCGAGGCGTTTGCGCCCGTAAGCCGGCGGGATGGTCATGGCCTCACGGTATTTTGCGACCGTGCGTCGGGCCACGCGAACCCCGCGGTTCACAAGCTCCCTGGTAATACGATCGTCGCTCAAAGGCTGGTTGGGATCTTCCTGGGCAACGAGTTTCTTGATCATGGCGCGGATAGCGGTGGCGGACAGGGCTCCACCATCATCTGTGGACAATTCATTCGAAAAAAAGTGCCTGAATGCGAAGGTACCGCGCGGAGTGAAGATGTACTTGTTGGCGACCACGCGCGAGATGGTGGATTCGTGCAAGGCGAGTTCTGTGGCGACGTCTTTCAGCAGCAATGGGCGCATGGCTTCGTCGCCATCGTCGAGAAATGCGCTCTGATGGCGAACCATGGTTTCGGCGACGCGCAGCAAGGTTTCGTTGCGCATGCGCAGACTGCGTACCAGCCAGCGCGCTTCCTGCAGTTGGCGATTGAGATCCGGATTGATATCGCGCTGGCGACGGCCCAGTGCCGAGGCATAGGCTGCATTGATTCGCACCCGCGGTGCGGTGTGCGGATTCAGTTCCACCCGCCAGTGCCCGTCGCGGCGTCTGACCAGCACATCCGGATGGATGTAATCCACGGTATCGGTGCCGAGTGAGGTACCCGGGCGGGGATTCAGGGATTGCACCAAAACGAGTGCCGCATCCAGTTCTGCCGCAGCCACATCCAATATGCGACACAGATGTTGATGATCGTGGCTGGCGAGCGTATCGAGATGCTGATCCACCAGCCTTTGCGCCAATGCATGTGCGGGCTGCGCGGGATCCATCTGGCGAAGCTGGATCTGCAGGCATTCCCGCAGATCACGGGCGCCCACTCCAGGCGGGTCAAAACTCTGGACGCGGTGCAAAACGGCTTCGATTTCGTCGGCTTCCGGTGCTGCGTCGCTGTCGGCCAGTGCTTCGCGCAGACTTGCCAGGTCGTCCTCGAGGTAGCCTTCGTCATTTAGGCTGTCGATGAGAACCGCGCCGATCGCCGCGTCCTGGGGGCTGGGGCGAGACAACTCCAATTGCCATAAGAGGTGGGCCTGCAGGGTGGTACCACCGGGCGCGAGGGGTTCGGGGGGCTCCTCACTGCTGCCTTGCCAGCTGAGTTCGACCTCAGCGCTGTCCCAATCGCTCAGCGCTTCGCTCTCGGCGGGCTGCGGGACGTCGTCGGTGGGCGCGGAATCATCGGGAGTCGCACTGGCAGCCGGAGTCGTTTCATCGGCTTCGTCAGCCCGCTCCAGCAGCAGGTTCTGGTCCAGCGCTTCGTGCAGAGTCTGGTTCAGCTCCAGACCCGACATCTGCAACAGGGTCAGCGCCTGACGCAGTTGCGGCGTCATGGTGAGGCGCTGGGCCTGGCGAAGCAGAAGAGCAGGCTTCAAATTTGAAAATCCCCAATCAAAATAGGCAGTTAGCTTTTCCTTACGAGGCCGCCCGGAAGGCGGAGGAGAGTGACCCACCGCCACCCGGCAAGGGGTGGAGCATCGAGGTCAGGCCATATAGTAGTTATAGCCTAAAATTCTCGCCCAGGTAGACTTCCCGCACTTGTTTGTCGGCCAGAATCTCGGCCGGTGCACCGGACGCGATTACCGTGCCCTCGTTGATGATGTAGGCACGGGAGCATATCCCCAGCGTTTCGCGCACGTTGTGGTCTGTTACCAGCACGCCGATATTGCGGTTCTTCAGATGCTCGATGATGCGCTGGATATCGATCACGGAAATCGGGTCCACGCCGGCAAACGGCTCATCGAGTAGCATGAATGCCGGATCCGCTGCCAAGGCGCGTGCGATTTCGACGCGCCGCCGTTCACCGCCGGATAGCGACAAACCGAGGCTGTCGCGAATGTGACCGATGTGCAGTTCCTCGAGCAGTTCTGCCAGCCGTGCCTGACGATCCGCGCGTGACAAGGCCGGACGCGTTTCCAGGATGGCGAGGATGTTTTCGGCCACGGTCAGTTTGCGGAACACCGAAGCTTCCTGTGGCAGATACCCAAGCCCAAGACGGGCGCGGGCATGCACCGGCAGCCGGGTCAGGTCCTGGCCATTCAGTACGATACGGCCGCTGTCAACGGGGACCAGACCGACGATCATGTAGAACGAGGTGGTCTTGCCGGCACCGTTCGGACCCAGCAGCCCCACCACTTCACCGCGGCTGAGTTCCATGGAGACATCGCTTACCACGTCGCGTTTGCGGTAGCGTTTGCGAAGCGATTCAGCGCGCAAGATACTCACGGAGGAGTGCCCGGTTGCTTGTCGTTTTGCTTGGGTGGCACTGTGATATGCACACGGCCGCCGTTCTTGCCGCCATCGGCAATGGCGTGTTCCGTTTCGGTGTTGTAATGGATGACATCTGCGGTCATTTGCCGGATATCCCCTTGTTGCATGTGGGCGTGACCGATCAGGTCCACCATGTTGGTATCGGAGTTGTAATGGATGTGGCCGGCGATGCCGTGCACGAGTTCGCCGGTGTCGGGTTGTTGCCGGAAGGTGGCGGGTTTGCCGGTAATGTCCGCGGTCGTCAATAGCCCGTTACTGGTATGAACGACGGCGCGGTCAGCCGTGATTCTGATGCTGCCCTGGGTGATGATGACATGTCCGGTGTAAATGCCGGTACCGAGATTGGTCTTGGAATCGTTTTGCGATTCAGAGTAATCGGAGTAGATATCCATGGGCTGATTCTTGTCGCTGCTGAGTGCGAATGCGGAAGCCGCCGTGAGCAAGGCACATACTAAAAGCAAGGTTTTCGGTTTCAGAGTATTGCTAATGTTTGCGGACATAGTGACCTCTTACTTTGCTTTGCAGCACCAGCCGATTCTCCTTGAAATAAGCCAGCATGCCGATTCCGGTCATGCGACTGGCGCCCTGCACGATGGTCACCGGATCGGCGGTCGAACCGATGTTGGTGTCCAGGTTCACGTCCAGTTTATCGGTATCGATCACCAGCGGCGCGCCGCCGTGGGCATCGGGCCGGCGCATCTCGACATGGCCATCGAGTTTAACCAGCTGCCCGCCGCTCGGCATCAGGCCGTGATCGGCTGTGGCGTGCCAGGGCGGATCACCGGCCGAGAAATAAACGATGTTCGGTGAAAACACTTCGGAACTGTCGTCGTCCGGGTGGTGCACGATGCGCGGCGCAGTCATCACTGCAGCACGCTTGCCCTGTTTATCCAGCGTCGTCACGGTGGCGTCGGTGAAATAATAATCCGGTTCGTGGGTCGGCGGCGGTGGGGCGCTGAGTTCAGGCGGCCTGATGCGGTTCGCCAGCCACCAGGTGCCTGCTGCAACCAGTCCCAATACCACTATGAACAGAATCAGGCGGAGATTCACGCGCCGGCAGTCCTTGCCGCCAGGATCAGATCGCAGACTTCCCGCACGGCACCTTCACCGCCCGCAGCACGCGTGGTGAGCTGGGCCACGGCTCGCACCGAAGGGTGCGCGTCACTGACCGCGATGCCGAGTCCGGCGCGCTGGATAAGCGGCAGATCCGGCGAGTCGTCGCCGACGCAGGCGGTATCCTCCGCAGCGATACCGAGCTGCGCGAGCAGTTTTTCGAATACGGGCAATTTGTCATCGCAGCCCTGGAAGACATGCGCGATACCGAGCTCCTGCATGCGGCGCGTAACCGCATCGGAACGCCGTCCGGAGATTACTGCGACCTGCACCCCGCTGCGGATCAGTTCCTTGATGCCGTGACCATCGCGGGTATGGAATGCCTTGAGTTCGGTGCCGTCGGCGCCGTAATAGATACGGCCATCGGTAAACACACCGTCCACATCGAATACTGCCAGACGGATGCGTGCAGCCTGTTCGCGTACGTCCGGCATGTCACACTACGCCCGCACGCAGCAGGTCGTGCATGTTGAGTGCACCTACCAGGTGCCGCGCGTCGTCCACGACCAGCAAGCCGTTGAACTTGCGGCTCTCCATCAGGTGCAGCGCTTCGCCTGCCATCACATCGGGTTTGACAGTCGTACAGTTGCGCGTCATGACCTCGTCGATGCGAGTGCTGTGGACATTGATCTCGCGGTCCAGCGCGCGACGCAGATCACCGTCAGTGAAGATACCCACGACATGCTGCTCGGCATCCACGATTGCGGTCATGCCGAGGCCCTTGCGCGTCATCTCCATGAGCGCTTCGCTGAGGTTCACACCTTCCCGCACCATCGGCAGAGCGTCGCCGGTATGCATCATGTCTTCGACCCGTAATAGCAGTCGCCGTCCGAGACTGCCGCCGGGATGCGAACGTGCGAAATCTTCCTGCGTGAAGCCGCGCGCCGACAGCAGGGCAACTGCGAGCGCGTCGCCCATGGCAAGCGCGGCAGTGGTGCTGGCAGTGGGCGCGAGATTCATCGGACAGGCTTCCTGCGCCACCGATACGTCGAGATGCACATCGGCGGCGCGCGCCAGGGTCGATTGCGGCTTGCCGGTCAGGGCGATGAGTTTGACGCCGAGCCGCTTGATGAGCGGCAGGATGGTGATGAGTTCGCTGGTTTCACCCGAATTCGACAGTGCGACCACGGTATCGATGCCGGTGATCATGCCCATGTCGCCATGACTGGCTTCGCCCGGATGCACATAGAACGCCGGAGTGCCGGTACTCGCCAGGGTCGCGGCAATCTTGTTGGCGACATGTCCGGATTTGCCCATACCGGTCACCACTGCGCGGCCCTTGCAGGCGAGCAGCAGACGGCAGGCTTCGGCGAATCGTTCATCCAGACGTGGACCGAGCGCACTGACCGCGGCCGCTTCGGTGTCCAGCACCTCGCGCGCCAGGCGGAGCAGAGTGGCGGTATCGGTGCGGCTCATCGGCGAATCTGACACTGTTGGAATGCGCATAATGATACACGCTTTGCCCCCCGGCTTTGCCCGCATGCCGGGCAGACCGTTCCTGCCCGGGCGTGCAATCGGTTATCATCAGCGGCAGAAATCTCCCGCCCGATGCCCCGGAGCCGTCTTTGAGTCCCACCGAAGTTCATCAGTTGATCGCCCAGGGTTTGCCCGGCGCTGATATCTCGGTGACCAGCGAAGATGGTACCCATTTCGAGGCTGTCATCGTCTCCGAACTGTTTGCCGGCAAGCGGCCGCTGGCCCGGCATCAACTGGTTTACGCGGCGCTCGGTGAGCGCATGGGTCGTGAGATACATGCCTTGAGCATGCGTACGCTTACGCCCGAAGAGGTTCGGCAGGACAACCTCTGACTCTGATTTGCATCGTTTATTTGACGTTTTATAAACATCCGAACCCGATAAGGCATTCTCTTGGACAAACTGCATATCACCGGCGGCAAGCCGCTCGAAGGCGAGATTCGCATTTCCGGCGCCAAGAACGCGACGCTGCCGATTCTGGCTGCCACTTTGCTGGCGGATGGCCCGGTCACGGTCGGCAACGTGCCGCATCTGCACGACGTCACTACCACCATCGAATTGCTGGGCCGCATGGGTGTCGGTGTGACCATCAACGAGCACATGCGGATCGAGGTGGACACCGCCAGCATCCGCGAGTTCTATGCGCCGTATGAACTGGTGAAGACCATGCGCGCATCGATCCTGGTGCTGGGACCCTTGCTGGCGCATTTCGGGCGCGCCGATGTGTCGCTGCCCGGCGGTTGCAACATCGGTTCGCGCCCGGTCAACCTGCATATCGCAGGCTTGCAGGCGATGGGCGCCGATATCAATGTTGAAGGCGGCTACATCCGGGCCCGCGCAGATCGCCTGAAAGGCGCACGCATTTTCATGGATATGGTGTCGGTGACCGGCACCGAGAATCTGATGATGGCAGCGACCCTGGCCGACGGCATCACGGTGATCGAGAACGCCGCGCGTGAACCCGAAGTCGTGGATCTGGCGTTATGCCTCAATCAGATGGGCGCCAAGGTGCGCGGTATGGGCACCGATACCATCACCATCGAAGGTGTCAAGAAACTGCATGGCACCAGTTACGATGTGCTGCCGGATCGTATCGAGACCGGTACCTATTTATGTGCCGGCGCGGTCACCGGCGGACACATTCGGGTACGCGATACGCGTCCGGAATTGCTGGATTCGGTATTGTCGAAACTGGAAGAGGCAGGCGCCAAACTTGACAAGGGCAAAGACTGGATCGAAGTGGATATGCGCGGCCGCCGCCCACAGGCGGTGGATGTGAAGACCGCACCGTATCCCGCATTTCCAACTGACATGCAGGCCCAGTTCACCACTCTCAACGTCATCGCGGCAGGCACCGGGACTATCACTGAGACCGTATTCGAAAACCGCTTCATGCATGTGCTGGAGATGATGCGCATGGGTGCGGATGTCAAACTCGAAGGCAATACGGCGATCAGTCAGGGTGTCGACCACCTCACCGGCGCGCAAGTGATGGCGACCGATCTGCGTGCCTCAGCGAGTCTGGTGCTGGCCGGTCTGGTGGCGGAGGGCGAGACCGTGGTGGATCGCATCTATCACATCGATCGTGGCTACGAGACCATCGAGGAAAAACTGGGACAGTTGGGCGCGAAGATTCGTAGAGTGCCGGCTTAAGGGCACCTCTAAAAATCGATCTTTTGCTTTCTGGGGGTGTTAGAAATGACCTCGCAATCCTCATGTATTGGCATATACACTCCGGTTACTCGGCCATTTCTGCCTACCCAGAAACCAAAATCTCTGATTTTTAGAAGCGCCCTTTCGGTTTGAATTGGTATAGACACGATTAACTGCTGCGCTGCACCGGCCGTTCGGCCACGGTGACCTTGACTGAAAATGCCTTGCCGCGCCGGATCACCTTGAGCGTGACTACACTGCCGGGCGCACGTCCGGCGATGCGATTGAGTGCATCACGACTGTTCTCTACCGGATCCCCATCGATGGCGACGATCGCGTCACCTGGTTGCAAGCCGGCTTTGGCCGCAGGGCCGGTACTGCCCAGACTGGTGATGATGAAACCATGGGTGTCGTCGAGTTTGAATGCCTGTGCCAGTTCCGGGGTGATGTCCTGCGGTTCCACGCCCAGATAACCACGCATCACCCGCCCGTAGGCGATCAGTTGTTTCATGACGCCGCGCGCCAGATTCACAGGAATGGCGAACCCGATGCCGGTCGAGCCGCCGGTGGTCGAGAACAGCGCGGTGTTGATGCCGACCAACTGGCCGCTCGCGTTGACCAACGCACCGCCGGAATTGCCGGGATTGATGGCGGCATCGGTCTGGATGAAGTTCTCGAATGTGGACAAGCCGAGCTGGCTGCGGCCCATGGCACTGACGATGCCTTGGGTCACGGTTTGGCCTACGCCGTAGGGATCGCCGATGGCCAGCACTACGTCACCGACATGCAGGTCGTCCGAACGTCCCAGCTCGATGGGTTTCAGGTCGGGTAGATCGATCTTGAGCAGTGCCAGGTCGGTGTCGGGGTCCACGCCCACGATATGCGCAGCCGCCGAACGGCCATCTTGCAGACCCACCTGGATAGCATCGGCGCCGCTGATTACGTGGTAATTGGTCAGGATGTAGCCGTCGCTGCTGATGATCACCCCGGAACCCAGGCTCGATTCGAGGCGATTCTGCGGCGCACCGTACTGATTGCCGAAATATCGTCGCCAGAAAGGATCGTCGGAAAGCGGATTCGGCGTCTGCCGGACGCGGCGGGCGCTGTGAACGTTCACCACCGAAGCGGAAGAGGTGTTGACGGCCTGGGCATAGGAATCGGCTCCCACACTGCCGG